>JAGRJA010000052.1 GCA_020443005.1 Pseudomonadales bacterium | reverse complement strand
TATGGCGGGCAAATGAATATCACACAGCGAAAGTGCCTCACCCGTATCCCAGTCACTTTGCGTCAACACCTTCTGGGCAAAAGACAAAATCTTGCGCTCGTATACAGGAGTCTGAAACTCCACCGTTCGCACACCATGCTGTAATGCGTGGGGGACAAGGCAGGGAACGGCCAGCACATCACCTACCGCCAGGGACTGCATGCCGGTAAAACTGTGCATTTCTTCTCGCAGTTGTCGCTCGAGCGTTTGTGTTTCGACAGGCAGTGTTTCTGCCCAGGCCTTTAGCGTTTCCAGAGGCACGGGCTCATTCAGGGGCAAGCCTGTTGAAAGCTTCAGCTCATCATAGTAGACATCAATCTGTTGACGAACGGCCCGATACGACTGAACTGCTTCAAGATAGGCCGCCTTGAAATCTTCATCACTGGCGTAAAGGGATCGTTTTTTTTTGCAAAAGCCAAAACGGATAGCCCCCTCACCTTTTGGCCAGGCCTGATGATCGACATGTGTTACAACATAAACTTCCTGTTTGCGTGTATGAAGCTCAAAATACAAGTCACCGTAGACAGGCTCACTCGAAGGGTCCAGCACTTTCAGCAGTACCGGAGACGACAGCTGGTCGATTGGCTGAAACAACGGTAAAACATAGGGAAGCAGGGTTTTGCCCGAGGCTGAACAAATACTCGCCTGACCTCTTGCCTCAATACCGGTAAACCAGATTTCCTGCCCCCATGGCTTGGGTATGTGCACCGGCTCAAGCATCAATGGCAGATTCAAATCAAATGCCGCTTCCTCAAGCAGCATTGCTGACTCATCAACACTTCGGGATAAAAAATCAATATCGCCAAAACGCTCCCTTGTCGTCACCATACAGCGACTTCTGCCATCTGAATAAAGGCAACAAAAAACAGTCAGTGGTATGATAACTTGCGGTTGCTGATAATACGCGACAAGATCATAGTCGAGCACGAAGCTCAACGAAGAGAGTTGTTGCTCTGCCAGAAACGACCACTGTTTTTTCAAGGCCGCATGAGGACAATCAACCTGATAGCGTTTCACTGGCATCACAAACCCAATATTCCAGACTGCAAGGGGCAATCAGCAAGTTCAGTCAAGCCTTTCAATCAAGGTCGCAATACCCTGACCCAAACCGATACACATCGTTGCAATTCCCAAGGTTGCATCTTTCTGCCTCAAAACATTAATGAGTGTTCCTGTGATACGCGAACCCGAGCAACCCAATGGATGCCCCAGTGCAATTGCACCACCATTGAGGTTAACCTTGTCTTCAAAACTGTCCTGCAGTCCCAAGCCTTTTAGTACGGCAAGTGATTGTGCGGCAAAAGCCTCATTCAGTTCAAAGCAGTCAATATCTGCCAGCGTCAAGCCGGCTTTTTTCAGCAATTTTTCAGTAGCGGGTACCGGGCCGTAACCCATTATCGAAGGGTCGACCCCCGCTACCGCCATTGCCCTGACTTTTGCCAAAGGCTTGACACCAATCTGTTGAGCCCGTTCTGCAGACATCACAATCATCGCGGAGGCTCCATCGGTGATTTGCGAAGACGATGCTGCTGTTACCGTTCCGCCGTTCGGGTTAAAGGCCGGTTTCAAGGCCGACAGTGCTTCCAGCGAAGTATCGTCCCGAATGGTTTCATCCTGCTCAATCAGCTTTTTGTAGCCATTGGCATCGTGACCTTCAATCGCCAGAATTTCATCATCAAAACGACCCGCATCCCTTGCGGCAGCAGCCAGTTTATGCGAGCGAACAGCAAATTCATCCTGTTGCTGGCGGCCTATCTTGTGGAGTATGGCAAGGTATTCAGCCGTGAGACCCATCATACCCGCGGCCTTGGCAACCCTGGTACTCAAAAAAGGGTTTGGCTCCAGCCCGTAATCCATCGGTACATGCCCCATATGCTCAACACCGCCAATCAGAAACAGGTCGCCACAATCGGCTGCAATGGCATGAGCAGCACTATGAAGTGCTGACATTGATGAACCACATAAACGGTTAATTGTTTGGGCGGGCACTTCATGTGGTATGCGCGTCATCATCTGCATCATTCTGCCTACATTCCACCCCTGCTCCTTGGTCTGGTTAACACAACCCCAGATCACATCATCAAACGCGGACGGGTTCACCCCAGGGTTACGATCAAGCATTTTCTCAACCAGCTCTGCAGAAAGGTTGTCCGCGCGCCGATGCTGAAAAGCACCATTGCGCGACCGCCCCATTGGCGTACGGGCGAAGTCAACGATTACCGTGTCTCTTGTATTCAGTTTCATCATTTTCTCCCGTTCTTTACCCAAAATATCTTGCGTTATTGGCCGACATGGCACGCTGGCTGTCAGTCACTTCATACAGCCTGCCAAGCGATTTGTATTGGTCGGCCATGTCTACAAACTGCCTCATACCCATCGTATCCATCCATCGGCAAACACCGCCACGAAAAACGGGAAAGCCCAACCCGTAAACCAGTGACATATCCGCTTCAGCGGGTGATTCAACAATATTTTCATCAAGACAACGCGCCATCTCAGTACACATTGGCACCATCATTCTCGCAATGATCTCCTCATCACTGAATGCCCTGTTCTCGCTGATGTGTGGCGCAATCAGGGCGAGACACTCTTCACTGATTTGCTTGGTTGGCCTGCCTCGCTTGTCCTTGCCATAGTCGTAAAAACCAACCCCGTTTTTCTGGCCCAGTCTTTTGTGTTCATACATGACATGCATGACCGTTTTGTAATCGGCCTTCATGCGATCAGGAAAACCTTCTGCCAGAACATCGGCAGCATGAACGCAGGTGTCAATACCCACCACATCACAGAGATAGGCTGGGCCCATCGGCCATCCCCATTTTTCCATCACCCTGTCGATCTTCTGGAAATCACAGCCGTCCTTAACGAGCTGGGTGAATCCTGCAAAATAGGGAAACAAAACCCGATTGACCAGAAACCCCGGGCAATCGTTAACAACAACGGCTTTTTTGCCCATGGCATTGGCATACGCCACTGTCAGGGCAATTGTCTGATCAGAGGTTTGCTTGCCCCTGATGACCTCAACCAGAGGCATTGCATGAACAGGGTTAAAAAAATGCATGCCACAAAAGTTCTGTGGGCGTTGCAGGCTTTCTGCCAGCCAGCTGATCGAAATTGTTGATGTATTGGACGCAATAACAGCCTTGTCGGAAATTTCCTTTTCCACTTCACTCAAAACAGCCTGTTTTACCTTGGGATTTTCAACAACTGCCTCAACGACAATATCGGCATCGTGCATGGGCTCATAAGAAAGCGAAGGTATGATACGGTTAAGTGTTGCCGCCATATCTGCAGAAGACATTCTCCCCTTGTCAACACGCTTTGAAAGTAATTTGGCAGCTTCGGATAAACCGAGATCAATGCCCGCCTGAGCAATATCCTTCATCACTATGGGCGTGCCGCGATAGGCAGACTGGTAAGCGATACCCCCCCCCATAATACCGGCGCCCAGAACGCCGGCCCTGGCAACTTTTCTTTCGGATTTTTTCTCCCAGCTTTTTGCCTTTTTTGCCAGGCTCTGGTCATTCAGAAATATACCGACAAGTGCATCAGCCTGCGGTGTTCTGGCAACTTCCACAAAAGCACGGCTCTCGATCTTGAGTGCTTCATCACGATTGCATTTGGCCGCTTTTTCAATCACTGCTACAGCCGCCAGTGGTGCCGGCATATTTGGACCGGCCTTTGCTGCCACCTGAGCCTTGCAGGTCGTGAAGGCCATCAGTGCTTCGGTAGCATTATGTTTTAAGGGCTCAAGTTTGGGTTGTCGACGGGCCTGAAAATCGAGTTTCCCGTCAATGCATTGCTGGCAAAGATCCAGCGCTGCGTCTCTTAGCATACCCGGCTCGACAACCGCATCAACTGCACCTACATTCATTGCTGCTGCCGGGCCCTGATCGCTTCCACCGGCAATCCACTCAACAGCGTTATCAATGCCAATGATGCGAGGCAAACGAACAGTACCACCAAAACCCGGAAAAATACCCAGCTTTGTTTCTGGCAAACCCACTCTGGCCGCCGTGCTCATCACACGATAATCACAAGCCATGCAGATTTCGAACCCGCCACCCAAAGCAAACCCGTTAATGGCGACAACTGTTGGATAAGGCAAATCTTCAAGGCGGTTGAATGCAGCATTTGCACGGGAAAGATAATCTACGATAGCCTCATCCGACTCACTGAACACATCGGTAAACTCGGTGATGTCTGCCCCCACTACAAAAACCGGCTTGCCGCTGGTTACAAGCAGGGCTTTCACCCCTTCCAGGGATGCCAGCTTTTGCAAGGCCTCATCAAGTTCTGCAATGGTTTTTTTGTCAAACTTGTTGACCGACTCGTTTTTCAGATCAATGGTCAATTCTGCAATATCGTTTTCCAGTTGCTTTATCGATAATGCCTGCCCTTCATAAATCATGTTGCTACCTCTTTAGAAAAATATGGTAATACTGACAACTCGTCGGCTTTGGATTTTTCAGGTTTACAATGCTGTCACCGCAATAGCGCCTGCCTTCCTTTCATGCTGCCAAAGCCCAATAGTATAAGTGTTAACAAAAAAGATATCAGTGGCTTTTCGGTTTTATTCTGGATGACTGTAACGATAATACCTGCCAGCCTGCCGGCCATTCAGGTTGAGATTCGGAACCAGTAATTCTTTGGGACATTCGAGAATCAGAAACGCCGATGACTGATAAATCGGCTCCGAACGACAGAACTTCTGCAATGGCTTACGCAGTTCCATATCCTGCTTGTTGTAAATCACCAACGGCAAATCAATCAACATATAAAATGACGGCTCATTGACCCATTGAAAACGGCTGCCGGACGCGTCCAGCGTTTGCAGGTTATCGCCGATAAGACGAAAACAATCCTTGAAATTTTCAGATGTTGGCAAGACAAACTCAACCGATCTCGGCGCAATATGCCAACCACAACCTGCAAGGGGAGCGTCCAGTTTATGCTGAACGATAAACTGTGAAACAGCCAGCAAATCCTGATTGTAACGCTGCTGCGCCGGATCGCCCGACCAGTAATCCTGTTTCACGGATTGCCAGATCGGTGCTGGCAAAAAGGCCGCAAAAAGCACGATGCTCAGGATTCCCAGCCACGACTTACCTTTTGCGCTGAGAAAAAACAAGAGCGCCAACACTGCAAATACGACGGGCGTATACGGGTATTTTGGGGCGTAGGAAAAACAAAAGAGAAAATACCACCCGGCGTAGGCAAGTGCGATGGCACTGAAAAGCAGGGAAATACTGATGCCCTGCTGCTTGAACTGCCACAACTCAAACAGAAACACAGCAAAGACAGAAAAAAACAGCAAGGGAATGAAGACCGGGTGGAGCCCATACCGTTTGAAGCTTGCTGACAGCACCTGAAAGCTGATTTTTGCACTCTTCACAAAATGGGCTTTCTTGTCGGGTGCATCTATCAAGGCCTG
>JAGRJA010000051.1 GCA_020443005.1 Pseudomonadales bacterium | reverse complement strand
TTCAGGTGATGGGAATTGATTGATATATAACCATTGATCAGGTCGGCAATAATGGACTGGTAGAGGTTTGCCCGGCTCGCATTTCGTTCAGTATTTTCATAAATATCCTGATAAATATGCAAGAGGTGTGCTTTTTCCAGCTGGAATAATTCCTCAATCGCCGAAGTCTGGTAACTCAGCGAGCGGCCCAGTTTTTTCATGTTATTGCCCAATGACAATAAATAGTTCAGGTCTTTTTCCGTGCCCTTGACCAGAATACGGTCTTCAATATCTTCTATCTGGTCTTCGATATCAGCAAGTATTGAGTTGCAGGAGTCGGAGATCAACCGGACAATACGACAGACAAGGTGATCCGGGCTTTTGAAGGTGACTTGCCCGGTTTGCAGCTCGTTCACGCATTGGCTGATCGCAGCAGATTCCAGTGTACATCGCGTGTAGATGAAATGCTCGCCATAAATGATCGACAGATGGTTAGGCCGAAAAGCCTCACTGATATCGTCCTTGTCGATTTCCCGGATTAACAACACCAGATAATTGCCAAAGTTTTCGAATTTTGGCGGGTGTCTTCTGCGTCGGGCATCCGCGAGTGCAAGCGGGTCTATCGCCAGCCTCATGGCAGAAAAAAAACGGTCTTCTTCCTGAATGTCATTTTCTGCCGAGTGGAACCAGATAAAGTCATTCTGGCTTGTCGCATCGCAGTCATCAAGTGAAATTGGCCTTGCTTGACCCGAGTTTTTGTTGATGGCAAGTAAAGGCATATGCCAGCCCCGTTAATTTTTGCAATGTTACTTTTTACGCTAGTTCACCTGAATTTTAAAGTCGGCATCAAAAATAATTGTCGATTGGAAAACTTGGCCTGGATCAACAAAATTGCGTTTTGAGGATGTTTAATATGTATTTTTAATACCAGTTAAAAGTATAGTGGCAGCTGTTTTTTCAAGACGCCGAGGTAGAGTATGTATTGTATTCAATGTGAACAGACGCTGGTGAATAACAAAGTGACAGGTTGCCAGTTCAAACAGGGTAAATGTGGCAAGGAAGCGGAAACCGCTGATTTGCAGGATCTGCTGATCTACATGCTGGAGGGTATTGCACAATATGCACATCGGGCAAGAAGTTACGGTGTGATTGATGACGAAGCTGACAGGTTCATTCCGGAAGCATTTTTTACAACACTGACCAATGTGAATTTCGATGCTTCCCGCTTTGTCAAAATGATAGCCCAGGCGGCTGTCATTCGCGATCGACTTCGTACTGCTTATGAGAATGCTGTGCAGGGTAAGGGTGATAGCCCCGATATGCTGGCTGGAGCAGCTGTTTTTGTCCCGGAACAGAGTCTGGAGGGGCTTAGAGCGCAGGCCGTGGAAGCATCTATCAGGGAGGAAGGTGTAGACCCCGATGTTCATGGTTTGCGGTGCCTGATTCTTTATGGGCTGAAAGGCACGGCAGCCTACTGTGAACACGCCATGGTGTTGGGAAAAACCTCGCCGGAGATTTTTGCAGCTTTTCACGAGTATTTGAGCTTTCTTGCCGACAAGCCTGATGATATTGCTACGCTGTTTGATGTGGCGATGAAGGTTGGTGATTTGAATCTGAAAGTGATGGCTCTCCTTGATGAGGGCGGGCATGAGCGTTTCGGTATTCCCGAGCCTACTGTGGTCAGAACCACACCGGTAAAAGGCAAGGCGATTCTGGTAAGTGGTCATGATCTGGTCGATCTGGAGAAGATATTGATACAAACGCAAGGCAAGGGCATCAATGTGTATACCCACGGTGAAATGTTGCCGGCACACAGTTATCCGGCATTGAAAAAGTACAGCCATCTTGTCGGAAATTACGGAACCGCATGGCAAAACCAGCAAACTGAGTTTGCTGAATTTCCGGGTGCTATTCTGATGACATCCAATTGTTTGATTGATCCCAATGTGGGCGGTTATGCCAAACGCATTTTTACTTCCGGGCCTGTGGGCTGGCCGGGCCTGGTTCATATCAGTGACAAGAATTTTTCTCCTGTGATTGAGGCGGCTTTGGCAGAGAAAGGGTTTGAAAATGATCAGGTTGAACGGACTGTTACGGTTGGTTTTGGCCGGCATGCTGTTTTGGGCGTTGCCGACAAGGTTGTGGATGCGGTCAAGCAAGGCGCAATCAAACACTTTTTTCTGATTGGGGGGTGTGATGGTGCTGCACCGGGTCGAAATTACTACACCGAGTTTGCCGAAAACACGCCGGATGACACTGTGATGTTAACGCTGGGTTGCGGCAAGTACCGTTTTAACCAACAGGCTCATGGTGATATCGGTGGTATACCCCGTTTGCTCGATGTCGGCCAGTGTAATGACAGTTATTCAGCAATCCAGATTGCGGTGGCATTGGCCAATGCATTTGAGTGTGAGGTTAACGACCTGCCTCTCACGCTGATTGTATCCTGGTTTGAACAGAAAGCCGCAGCGGTATTATTGACGCTTTTGTCCCTGGGCATTCGTAATATTCATCTCGGACCCAGCTTGCCAGCCTATCTGACGCCGAACCTGATTAATATTCTGGTGGAGAAGTTTGACCTTAAGCCGACCGGTGATGCCAGACAGGACATTGCTGCGATATTGAAAGCGTCTTAGTGAATTGTTGACATTGAGGATAAAAAGGCCACCTTCGGGTGGTTTTTTTATGTCACAGGTTCGTGATAAGTCAAAGTGATCTTCGTGCTTTTTTTGTTCGTATAAATGGCAGGCTTTCGATTTATACCTGTGTCGTGAAAAGTTTTGGCTTCGGTGGCACTTGGCGGGTATTTAACGCTTGAGGAGAGGCGGCCCTATGGACTCGGAAAAAATAGCGGTGGGCATCAGTAGTTGCCTGAGTGGTGAGGCTGTGCGCTTCAACGGCCAACATAAAAAATCCCATTTTTGTTGGGATGTTCTGTCGGAATACTTTCGGTTTACCGCCGTTTGCCCTGAAATGCAGGCCGGATTGGGTGTGCCACGAAAACCTGTCCGGCTGGTTAATGACAGTCAGCGGATCAGGGTGTTGCAAGTTGATGATCATCAGATTGATGTAACTGAGCCCTTGAGAACGGCTTCGGAGGCGCTCGCGGCTGATTTGTCGGGGGTTTATGGTTTTATTTTTATGCAGAAGTCACCCAGCTGCGGTCTGCATACCGTAAAAACCTATAACCCGAAAGGCGCAGTGATGGAAAACCGTGCCATGGGTGTGTTTGCACAAGCCATGCAGCAGCGATACCCGCTGATGCCAATGGAGGAATCCGGTCGACTCAATGATGATGTGTTGAGAGAGAATTTTCTTCTAAGGGTGTGGGCGTACAGGAACCTGATTGATATGGTCGAAAATAACCTGTCTCTCAACAGTCT
>JAGRJA010000050.1 GCA_020443005.1 Pseudomonadales bacterium | reverse complement strand
GGCCGAAAATGACATGGATTTTGTTGCTGCTGCTGTATTGATCCATCAGGCGCATGCCTTTGTTGATGTAATCTTCAGCATTTTCTCCCCAGTTGCTCGGGAACTCGAAAATGGGGAAGCTCAACTGGGCTCTAAGGCCGGCATGTTGTACGGCTTTTGCCGCGGCTTCAGGGAAAAAGTACATGTCGCTGAAAGTTGTCGTACCACTCCGTAACATCTCGGCAATGGCAAGCGATGTGCCGTCGTAAACAAACGCTTCTCCTACCCATTTGGCTTCCGCCGGCCAGATATGGTTTTCCAGCCAGTCCATCAGCGCCAGGTCATCGGCATAGCCCCTCAGCAGAGACATGGCTGCGTGACCATGACAATTGACAAGGCCCGGAATCAGGAGTTGCTCGCCGAGATCGATATGGTTTGACCAGCTGAGTTGGCTGAGGGCGTCCTGCGTCGGGAGAATGGCTTCGATGATATCGCCTTTGATAGCGATTGAGTGGTGCTCAAGAACGGTATTTTCGGGGATGACCGGAATCATCCAGCGGCTGCTGATCAGGGTATCGATAGTTTGTGGCATGGCTGTAAATTTTCGTTAATTTCGTGAGAAAGGGTGAGTATACACAAATCGACTTGCCCGGGCTTTATTTTGGCCGGGTCTGACATGTTAAGTCTCTGAAATATGGTACAATCCCGCGCTTGTTTTGTTTGTATCGCGTGTGCCGGTTTTTGTGCACCTTGTCAGTATTAATAATAGAAAGGAAATCCAGTCTCCATGGTTGATTTTGCCCAAGAAATTCTCCCGATCAATATCGAGGATGAGCTGAAGCGTTCATACCTTGATTATGCTATGAGTGTCATCGTTGGAAGGGCGCTGCCGGATGTGCGGGATGGTTTGAAACCGGTTCATCGCCGCGTACTTTACGCTATGGATGTATTGGGGAATGCCTGGAACAAGCCTTACAAAAAATCGGCGCGGGTCGTCGGTGATGTTATCGGTAAATACCATCCACACGGTGATTCTGCTGTCTATGACACGATCGTAAGGATGGCGCAGCCGTTTTCATTGCGCTACCTGTTGGTTGACGGGCAGGGTAACTTTGGTTCCATAGACGGCGATTCTGCAGCAGCTATGCGTTACACCGAAATTCGGATGACAAAGCTGGCTCATGAGCTTATCGCAGACCTGGACAAGGAAACCGTGGATTTTGTGCCTAACTACGATGGAGAAGAACATATACCCGCTGTTTTTCCGACCCGGATTCCCAATTTGCTGGTGAATGGTTCTTCGGGTATAGCCGTGGGTATGGCGACCAATATTCCGCCACACAACCTTACTGAAGTGATTAATGGCACACTTGCGCTGATTGATAACCCGGATATCGATATCGATGGGTTGATGGAATACATACCCGGGCCCGACTTTCCAACCGGAGCCATAATCAATGGTCGCGCAGGAATCGTCGAAGCCTATAAAACCGGCAGGGGACGCATCTATGTGCGTGCCAAGGCAAATGTGGAGTGTGATGAAAAAACCGGTCGTGAAACGATTATCATCACTGAAATTCCCTATCAGCTGAACAAGGCCCGGCTTATCGAACGCATCGCCGAATTGGTCAAGGAAAGAAAGATTGAGGGCATTAGTGAGCTGAGAGATGAATCCGACAAGGATGGTCTGCGTGTCGTTATTGAGCTGAAGCGTGGTGAGTCCGGCGATGTTGTGCTGAATAACCTGTACAAGCAAACACAGCTGCAGAGCGTCTTCGGCATTAACACCGTTGCACTTGTGAACGGTGAGCCAAAGGTACTTAACCTGAAAGAGTTGCTGGAAGCCTTTCTCAGGCATCGCCGGGAAGTGGTGACCCGTCGAACTGTTTATCTGCTGAGAAAAGCCCGGGAGAGGGGGCATATTCTCGAAGGCCTGGCGGTAGCGATTACCAATATTGATGAACTCATCGCCTTGATCAAGGCGTCTCCGACTCCGGCAGATGCCAAAGAGTCGATGATATCCCGCGGCTGGCAGGTGGGCGATGTCAGTGAGTTTCTGGAAAGGGCTGGGGCCGATGCCTGTCGGCCGGATAATCTCCCTGAAATCTATGGTTTGAGAGATCATCTTTATTATCTGTCACCCGAACAGGCTCAGGCGATACTGGAGCTCAGGTTGCATCGTCTGACCGGCATGGAGCATGAGAAACTGCTGGCAGAGTATCAGGAAAAGCTGTTGCTGATTGCCGAATATATGGAAATTCTGTCGAGCCAGCAAAGGCTGCTGGAAGTGATTCGTATCGAGCTCAGGGAAGTTGTTGATGCTTTTGGCGATGCCAGGCGAAGTGAGATAGTGAGCTCTCAGCTTGACCTGACCATAGAAGACCTTATCACCGAAGAAGACCGTGTTGTGACCATATCTCATGGAGGCTACGCCAAAACCCAGCCGCTGGATACCTATCAGGCCCAGCGGAGAGGTGGTATGGGAAAGGCAGCTACTTCTGTGAAAGATGAGGACTTTGTCGAACACTTGTTAATCGCCAGCACACACGACACCATTCTCTGTTTCTCTAATCTTGGCAAGGTTTACTGGCTCAAGGTTTATCAGATACCGGTGGCAGCCAGAACGGCAAAGGGTCGCCCGATGGTGAATCTTTTGCCACTTGATGAAGGCGAACGAATAACATCGATTTTGCCGATTCGGGAATTCACCGAAAACCATTATATTTTTATGGCGACAGCCAGGGGAACGGTCAAGAAAACAGTGCTGACCGATTTTGCCAGACCGCGTTCTGTTGGCTTGAGAGCACTGGAGCTGGATGAGGGCGATGTTCTTGTGGGAACGGCTGTAACTGATGGCACAAAAGATGTCATGTTGTTTGCCAGCAATGGTAAAGCCACTCGTTGTCGAGAGACTGATGTTCGGGCAATGGGTCGAACCGCTCGTGGGGTCAGGGGTATTCGCCTGGCTGAAAACCAGCATTTGATTTCACTGATAATTCCCGAGGAAGGTGGCAAGATACTGACGGTGAGTGAAGCCGGTTATGGCAAGCGAACCGAAGTTACCGAATACCCGGCAAAAGGCAGAGGTGGACAGGGTGTTATCGCCATGCAATGCAGTGATCGAAACGGTCAGTTGGTTGGTGCAATTCAGGTGTTTGATGGTGATCAGGTCATGTTGATCAGCGATCAGGGGACTTTGGTCAGAATTCGTGCAGACGAGATTTCGCTATCGGGGAGAAACACGCAGGGTGTGCGTGTCATTCGCCTTAAAGAAGATGAAAAGCTTGTCGGAATTGAGCGTATTGAAGAGCCTGAAGATACGGACATGGTTAATAATGATGATGAGATCGATGTCAGTCCATCAGGCGCCGGGCTTTCGGATGCTGAAACCGATAACGAAGTTTCAATTCAAGATGAATCAGGCCCGGTCGATGAAGAGTAGGTGGTAAATTTTTTTGTTTAAACCGTTTTGAGTAAATCCAGATGAGTAGAAAATACAATTTTTGTGCAGGCCCTGCAGCCTTGCCGGAAGCTGTTTTGAATCAAGCCAGCCAGGAAATGATGGATTGGCAGCAAAATGGTCTCTCTGTCATGGAAATGAGCCATCGCAGTGAGGCTTTTGTAGCCATTGCCAAAGAAGCGGAGACAGATTTGAGGGAATTGCTTTCTGTTCCTGAGAATTACAGAATCCTTTTTTTGCAAGGCGGAGCCAGTTTGCAATTTGCCGCAATCCCGCTCAACCTCCTTGGCGAGAGCAATCGGGTCGATTACCTTAATACCGGGCAATGGTCAAAAAAAGCCATTGCCGAAGCCAGGCGCTATGCGGATGTCAATGTGGTTGCCAGTGCTGAAAGCATCAATTTTTCAGGCATTCCTTCATTCGATAGCTGGCAATTGAATGAAGAGGCGAGTTATTTTCATTACACACCCAATGAAACAATCGGTGGTGTGGAGTTTAACTGGGTGCCTGAAATCGGTAATGTACCTTTGGTGGCCGATATGTCGTCGACCATTCTTTCCCGCCCGATCGATGTGCAAAAATTTGGTCTTATTTATGCCGGCGCCCAAAAGAATATTGGCCCTGCCGGGCTGACGATTGTGATCGTCAGGGATGATTTGCTGGATCTGGCAAGACCGGAAACGCCGGCTGTCATGAATTATAAAACCCAGGCTGAAAATGATTCGATGTATAACACACCGCCGACTTTTGCCTGGTACCTGGCTGGCCTGGTGTTCAAATGGATGAAAGCCCAGGGCGGGCTTGAGTTTTTTGAAGCGCTCAACCGAAGAAAGGCTGAAAAACTCTACAGTTATATAGACTCGAGTGATTTTTATTCCAATCCCGTTGAAAAAGAAAGTCGTTCCCGGATGAATATTCCATTCATTCTGCGTGATAACGCGCTGGATAAAGTGTTTCTTGCAGGGGCAGAAGAAGCCGGCCTTTTGAATTTAAAAGGTCATCGTTCTGTCGGTGGTATGAGGGCCAGTATTTATAATGCGGTTCCTGAAGAAGCGGTCGATGCACTGATCGCTTATATGAAAGATTTTGTCAAATTACACGGTTAGTTTATGAGCGAAAAGCTTGAGGCATTGCGACAGAAAATTGATTCGCTGGATATTGAAATCCAGCGTTTGATCAATGAGCGTGCAAGTTGTGCACAACAGGTTGCGGAAGTAAAGCTGGAAAATGGTGAGGGGGCTGCTGTTTTTTATCGTCCTGAAAGGGAAGCTCAAGTGTTGCGTGGCGTAATGAAGCGAAATACCGGCCCCTTGCACAATGAAGAAATGGCGAGGCTGTTTCGCGAAATCATGTCGGCATGCCTGGCGCTCGAACAACCGGTAAGAGCTGCCTATTTGGGGCCGGAGGGGACTTTCACCCAGGAAGCCGCGATTAAACATTTTGGTCATTCTGCGGTATGTGTGCCGATGGCGGCCATCGATGAAGTGTTCAGGGAAGTTGAGGCAGGGGCTGTGAATTATGGAGTGGTGCCGGTTGAGAATTCGACAGAAGGTGTGGTCAATCACACGCTTGATAATTTCATGGGTACCAATGTTCATATTTGTGGTGAAGTAGAGCTGAGAATTCATCACCACCTGCTTGCTGCAGACACCACAAAAATCGATAACATCACAACAATCTATTCTCATGCCCAGTCATTGGCGCAATGCAGAAAATGGCTTGATTCCCATTAT
>JAGRJA010000049.1 GCA_020443005.1 Pseudomonadales bacterium | reverse complement strand
TCAGGCCACCAAAAAGATAAAGATAATAACTCGACAGAAAATCACTGATTGCCACAAGCGCAACAGTAATAGCCGGCAAGGCCTGATCATTATTATTGAACACATCAATCACACCCGGCACAACCGTCACCATCAGAAAAATCACAATCACAATGGAGATTACCAACAATAATGAAGGGTAAACCAGCGCCATTGTCATTTTCTGGCGGGTTGCGTGAGACGATTCGGTGTAGTCAGCCAGTCGGTTCATCACCAGATCAAGGTGACCGGAATGCTCTCCGGCAGAAATGGTAGCGCAATACAAATGCGGAAAAGCCTTGGGGAATTCTGCCATGCTCGCAGCCAGGGTATAACCTTCCAGCACTTTCGACCGAACGGCCATCATGATACTGCGAATCTTGTTTTTTTCTGTCTGCTGCGACACCGCAGCAAGCACTTCTTCCAGTGGCAAGCCTGCCTGCACAAGTGTCGCCATTTGCCGAGTGATCAAGGCCAGGTCCCTGACCGACATCGATGGTCCAGCGCCGAACTGGAAACGCTTGCCGTCTGCAGATTTTTTTGCGGAAGGGTCAACTGACAGCGGAACCAAGCCTTTATCCCTGAGCGTTTGTCTTACCTGTCGCTGGCTATCACCTTCAAGCACGCCCTTTTTTTGACGACCCGATGCATCGACAGCGACATAATCATAGGCTGCCATCGGCTTATTCTTCCTGGGTAACGCGTAAAACTTCTTCTACGCTGGTAATGCCCTGCAAAACACGAGCCCTGCCATCATCGCGAATACCCGGTCCTCTGGAGCGGGCATACAGGTTCATTTCAGATTCCGAAGCACGGTTGTGTATAAGCTCACGGAGCTTTTCGTCAACCGCAACCAACTCATAGATACCCGTTCGACCCGAATAACCCTGAAGATTACACTTGTCACAACCCTGAGGACGGTAAATCAAGGGTGGATCAGCAGCATCAACTCCCAGAAACTCACATTCGCTCTGGTCAGCCCTGTGTTCCGATTTGCAATGAGGACACAATACTCTCACCAGCCTTTGGGCCAACAAGCCGAGAAGGCTCGATGACAGTAAAAAAGGTTCAACCCCCATATCAACCAAACGGGTGATAGACCCAATTGCCGTATTCGTGTGCAGGGTAGACAGAACAAGGTGGCCTGTAAGACTCGCCTGCACGGCGATCTCAACCGTTTCCAGATCACGGATCTCCCCCACCATGACCACGTCAGGATCCTGCCGCAACATCGCCCTCAGACCTCGGGCGAAAGTCATATCGGCCTTGGTATTGACCTGGGTTTGACCAATACCTTCAAGGTTGTATTCAATAGGATCCTCGACCGTCAAAATGTTTTTGGTCGAATTATTAATCGTGGTAAGCCCGGCATAGAGGGTTGTTGTCTTACCGGAACCGGTTGGCCCGGTTACCAGAATAATTCCGTGCGGCCGGTGAAGCAGCTCATTCATCAATTTGTGATCGCGAGGCTGCATACCCAGTGTTTTCAATTCAAGCCTGCCGGCTTTTTTATCCAGCAAACGCAATACCACACGCTCACCGTTGCTGGAGGGCATGGTTGACACACGAATATCAACTTCCCTGCCAGCAACCCGCAAGGAGATTCGACCATCCTGTGGAACCCTCTTTTCGGCAATGTCGAGCTTCGCCATCACCTTGATGCGTGAAACAAGCAAAGGTGCAAGTGCGCGCTTCGGTTGAACAACTTCCTGTAAAATACCGTCAGTTCTGAAACGAACTATCAGGCGTTTTTCAAAAGTTTCAATATGAATATCAGAAGCATTTACTTTAACCGCTTCTGTCAGCAATGCATTGATCAGGCGAATAATCGGTGCGTCGTCTTCCTGCTCAAGCAAGTCCTCGGTTTCCGGAACCGAATCAGCAAGGCTGGCAAGATCCATCTCGTCGCCCAGACCCTCAACCATTTGCATGGTTTCTCCGGTATTTCCTTCGTAAGCAACAGACAAGGCAGCATCGAACTCTTCTTCAGAAATTCTTTCAAGTTTTATCGGGCACTGAACAAAACGCCTGACTTCACTGATAATTGCAGGCGAAACAGACTGTCTGATACGCACGGTGGCAACAGGTTGACCGTCGGGTACGACAAAAACACCAAAACGCTTGGCGAAACCAAAAGGCAACCTCAGGCTGCGTGAAGGGATTTCAATACCCGCTTCGGCCTTTTCGGTAATCATGTTGTTCTGCAGGTTCGTCACGCTGTCCTTTCAATTCAAGTAACAATCATCATACTGTTCAGGGGTTCATAATAGCCGGGTCTTCAACAGGCATATCGGCAACACTGTCGGTATTACTCTCCACCTCTGTTTTATAT
The DNA here is from genome assembly GCA_020443005.1 of Pseudomonadales bacterium. Taxonomy (GTDB): domain Bacteria; phylum Pseudomonadota; class Gammaproteobacteria; order Pseudomonadales; family UBA7239; genus JAGRJA01. The sequence goes on along the minus strand of JAGRJA010000049.1, from coordinate 1,073 downwards.
TCAGGCAAGAGTGGCAAAGCGGATTTTTTTATCTGCAACCAGTTTTCCTGGTCATTGAAATCCCGCTGCAATTCACGGATCTCATTATATCGCCTGCCACTTTCCGATTCTGTTGTCACATCATCAAGCAGGATAACAGGGTGTATAAACACCATCAGGTTCTGCTTCACTTTCTTTTTGGATGAGCTTTTGAACAAGTGTCCAATGACAGGAATGTCACCAAAGAATGGCACCTTGCTGGTATTAACTTCAATGGTGTCGCTCATCAAACCGCCAAGCACCAGAATTTCATTATTCTTGACCAGTGCCTTGGTTCTTATTTCCCGTTTGTTGGTAATAATATCGGAGGCGTCAGCTGTACCAGACTCCTCAACGCTCTCCACTTTCTGTTCAATTTCAAGGGTCAATGAATTATCGTTATTGACTCTGGGTTTGACTTTAAGTGAGATACCCACATCTTCCCGTTCGATGGTCACAAAATCATTATCGGTACCACTTCTGTCTTCCTGCCCTGTTTTGAAAGGTACATTCTGGCCCACCAGAATTTCGGCTTCCTCATTATCAAGGGCAATAACCGTGGGTGTGGAAAGCACATTGGTGTCGCCATCGGCTTCAAGCACATTCAACAAGCCCCTCAAACTGCCATCACGAAATACACCAACGGCCAGCCCACCGGCAAAGGTACCGGACGGGCCAAAATTATTCGGGTTAACTGAAGGTATGGACGGTGAACCAAAAGAAGCCCTGCCCCCATCCCCAGTCACCGGGTCGCTGATCCACGAAACGCCAAGGTCACGATCAAAATCGCTGTTCACTTCGACGATAAGCGCCTCTACAAGCACCTGCGCACGACGCACATCCAGTTTGGCGATAACGCCGCGCATGGTATTAAGCAATGAGGGAGGTGCCGTTATGATCAGTGCATTATTGGCTTCCAAAGCCTGAATACTGACTTCAACATCCGCTTGCGGTGCATCCTTCTCGGTCGCTTTTACAACGCTGCCACTGACACTTTCCAGAATCGGCACCATATCCGCCGCATTGGCATAATTAAGATAAAACACCTGGGTATT
>JAGRJA010000048.1 GCA_020443005.1 Pseudomonadales bacterium | reverse complement strand
CGTTAACGCATAGGTATGCCCTCCCACCATCACGGTGGCACGATGCACCCCGGTCAAGCGATCCAGTAATTGCCGCTGGTGCTCCGGTGATTTGTGGAAATTGTCGATACTAGCTCCCAGCATGTTGGCAGCATCAAAGCCAGGCAGATCCCGTCGAATATCGGCTTCAGCATCAGCAAACATTTTTTGCACGGCGTGGTTCACGTAGATGATGTTGTGGTTGTAGTCCGCAATCATCACATTGGTCGCCACATTGTCGAGGCCAATCTTGATGCGCAGGTTTTCATCTGCCGTACGCTTGTTCTCGGCCACACTGAATCCTTGCCGAATCTGCATCGCCTGCAAGCCCTGCAGGATCTTCCCCAGTTCATCATTGCGCGCAATGTTGAGTTTGCTGGTGAAGTCGCCTTCAGCAATCCGCTCAAAAGCACCCATGGCTTCTTGCAGCGGTGGCAATACGGCACGACGCAGCATCAGAACCATGCAAGCCGCGAATAGCGCCGAGAATGCCAAGGCAAAATATATTCCGCCCTTTTTCTCGGAGAAAAGCTGAGCAGATGCTTCCAGTTGCTTCTGGCCCCCTTCATTCTGAAACAGAACCAACGCATCGCTCGCTGCGTCGACCGCTCTGTGAAGTGGGTTCACTTTCTGCAAAATCAGGGCATCAGCCTCAGTAAAACGCCCCTCTCTCAAGGCAGCCACTGTTGGCAGCACAGCCTCATCGACATATCGCTTGCGGGCCTGAGCAAACTGGCCAGCCAGTTTCGTGTGCGCATCAGTTTGAATACCCTGCTCGTAACGTACGATGGCTTCGGCAATCAATTTCTGGTTGTTTTCGACCACATCCAGATGAACACCGATTGGGTGATCATGATTACCTGCAAACCTATTCTCCGGGTCATGCAGCATTGCCAGCAGAAGTTGCGCCTGATTGTCTGCGGTCAACGAGGCAATGGTCACGAGTTGCTGCACGGGCACCAGTCGATCGTTGTACAACCGGTTCAGTTGCTCATTGGTGGAGCTGATACCTCCCAGTCCGGAAATACCGACAAACAAGGTCGCAACAAAAAGCATCGCCACGGCCGCGCGCATCTTGAAACTGAGCGACAAATCGCGCCAGGTGCCACCTGCCTTGGTAATTTCACCATTACTGATCTTCAACCCGCCCGCCCGCTTTTCGCGGAACATCCGGTAGGCTTTCTCTACGCTTTCGATTCGGGCACGATCCGCCTTGCGCCGAACGGACATATAACCCACCACCTGGCCATTCTCGCGCAGGGGTGTGGCATTCGCTTCCACCCAGTAGTGATCGCCATTTTTGCAACGGTTCTTGACGTAACCTGTCCAAGGGCGCCCTGCCTTGAGACAGCTCCACATGTCCACATAGGCTTCGACCGGCATGTCCGGATGGCGCACGATGTTGTGTGGCTGGCCAATCAACTCTTGTTCGGTAAAGCCACTGATATCGACGAAATCCTTGTTGATGTAGGTGATCTGGCCTTTCAGATCTGTTCGCGAAACAATCAGCGTGTCGTCATTCAGCGGCACTTCGACGTTGGTAACCGGCATATTGATGCGCATCGTCGTCTCTCCGTTATTTTTCTGTCAGGGTTTCGATGGCTGCGCTTATTGCGCTGCCTCG
>JAGRJA010000047.1 GCA_020443005.1 Pseudomonadales bacterium | reverse complement strand
AGCATCCTTCCCCCCACCCTGTTATCGGCTGAAAGTCTTAACATCGCTGTTGCAGCCAATTTCCGACTTCCCGCAACCGCGCTCGTTAAAGCATTTGAAACGACAACCGGCATGAAAGGTGCCATCATCACCAGTTCATCATCGGGCAAGCTGTATGCGCAAATCCTGCAAGGTGCGCCGTATGACATTTTTTTATCTGCCGATCAGGAAAAGCCTGCATTGCTGGAAAATCGCCAACTCACTGTTCCCGGCTCCCGCTTCACCTATGCCATCGGAAAACTGGCACTCTGGTCATCCAGACCGGACATCGTGGACGACAAAGGGGAGGTTTTGCACCGGGGCCAATACACCAGCATTGCCATTGCCAATCCGCGGCTTGCTCCCTATGGCAAGGCCGCACAAAGCATCCTGAACAACCCGGCCTTTGCCCCTCCAGCGGGCACCCGAATAATCCTCGGCGAAAACATTTCACAAGTCTATCACTTCAGCAGCAGTGGCAATGCCGACCTCGGCTTTATAGCAGCCTCGCAACTGTATAACGGCTTCACAGGCGAAGGCACAGCAACCGGGAGCAAAAGCACAAAAGGCTCCTTCTGGCTTATACCGATAAACCTCTATCCACCAATCAAACAGGATGCTGTGTTACTGGCCCGAGCATCGCAATCAGCGGCAGCAAAGGCATTCCTTGCCTTTCTGAAAAGCAGCAGAGCCAAAAGTATTATAGAATCCTTCGGTTACGAACTGGATGTGGAAACTGATCATGGGGCTCTCTGAAACCGATCTCGCTGCCATCTGGCTGAGCCTAAAGCTCGCGAGCATTGTAACGATTTTGCTGTTGCTGATTGGTACACCGCTTGCCTTGTGGCTATCGACAACGCAAACCCGTTTCAAACCGGCTATCAGTGCTGTCGTCGCCTTGCCTCTCGTGCTGCCACCCAGCGTTCTCGGCTTTTATCTGTTGCTGGCAATGGGGCCGTCTGGTCCCATTGGTCAGTTCACAACAGCACTGGGTATCGGCACACTGCCGTTTACCTTTTCCGGGCTTGTCATCGCATCGGTTTTCTATTCATTACCCTTTGTTGTACAACCCATTCAGAGCACTTTTGAATCCATCGGCAAACGCCCACTTGAAGTAGCCGCCACTTTACGCGCATCACCCACTGACACCTTCTTCAATGTTCTATTACCCCTTGCCCGTCCCGGCTTCATCACCGCTTCCATCCTCGGTTTCGCCCATACCCTGGGTGAATTTGGTGTTATCCTGATGATCGGGGGTAACATTCCGGGCGAAACTCAGGTGGTCTCGGTACAGATTTATGATCATGTCGAAGCATTGGCCTATGATCAGGCGCACACGCTCTCAATCATCATGCTGACATTTTCCTTCTGCATACTGATATCACTCTATCAGGTTAATCGTCACAAACCTGCCTACTCAGCCTGAAAGCATGGTTGCTGTGAACCCTTCATTTTCTGCCAATTTATCACTGCGTTATCAACAGTTTGAACTGAATGCACAATTCAGTATTCCGCTTAAAGGTGTTACCGCCATTTTCGGTCACTCCGGTTGTGGTAAAACAACGCTGCTACGCTGTATTGCCGGTCTTGAAAAAAAGTCGACGGGCTCTCTGCAATTCAATAACGACACCTGGCAGGATACAAATACATTTACTCCCGCCCACAAACGCCCCATCGGTTATGTGTTTCAGGAGGCCAGCCTTTTCCCTCATCTCAGTATTCAGGGAAACCTTGATTTTGCGATCAGACGCGCCGGCGAAAAGACCGATGCGAGTCATTGTGAAACGATTATCGACATGCTGGATCTGAAGCGTCTTTTACACCGAAACCCGCTGTCACTATCCGGTGGAGAGCGTCAAAGAGTGGCTATTGCGCGTGCCTTGCTTATCCGGCCCAAACTGTTACTGATGGATGAGCCTCTCGCCTCACTCGGTCAGTCGCACAAACAGGAGATTCTTCCTTATCTTGAAAAACTGAAAGAAGAAACCACCCTGCCCGTTCTCTATGTCAGTCATTCTGCTGAAGAAGTCGCTCGCCTTGCCGATTACCTTCTCGTCATGGACCTGGGCAACATTGTTGCCCAGGGTGCCATCACTGACATGTTGTCACGACTCGACTTCCCCTTAACGCTCGGGGACGATGCCGGTGTTGTCTTCGATGCCAAAGTGGCCACGATAGATCGACAATGGCATTTGACAAAAGCGGTCTTTCCCGGGGGGGAGCTCTGGATGCGCGATAGCGGTCAACAGTGCAAGCAGCAAGTGCGCATACGGGTGCTCGCCCGAGATATCAGCTTATCGTTACAACAACATCAAGACACCAGTATCGTCAACTGCCTGCCCGCCATCATTACCGAAATGGGTAATGACCAGCACCCCGGCCAGATGATGATTAAGCTGCGGGTTGGGGAAATAGCACTTATAGCAAGAATCACCAAACGATCGGCCGCACACCTGAAGCTCACAACCGGGATGAATGTATACGCCCAAATCAAATCGGTAGCGATCGTTCGGTAATACAAACCCGTCTTACCGCGACTGAACATATTCCCCGACACACACTTTTTCTGCTCTGACTGGGCTGCACTTTCGAGCCTGGAAAAGTGGTGATGGGCCAGGTCGGTTTCTACATTTTTACTTTTGTGTTCTACGGTACAGCCATAACCGATTCTGTTTCAATATTATGTATTACGACACTGACATGAACTATGAAAGAGAAGAGTCATTGGGTAATCTGCGCCTTGTGGTGATGCCGGAAATACCTGCGGGCAGCATCCCCTTTCTGGCCCTTATACCCAACCGCGAATAACTCGCGTCGACCAATTGCTCAAACAGGGCAAACAAAGAAGGGTCGCTCTTTTTTCCACATTCCTGTCGCATAACATCCATGACTTCACAATGGGATCGAGCACGCTGATAAGGGCGAGTGGTTAACATCGCGTCGTAACTATCCGCCAGAGATATAATGCGTGAACAGAAAGGAATTTGATCCCCGGACAAACCATCGGGGTAGCCAGAACCATTAAAGCTTTCATGATGATGACGAATAATTCGACTGACCCTGGCCGCATCCTTATAGGGCAAGGCATTACATATATCCTGCCCTAGAACAGAGTGCGTTCTCATGACAACAAGCTCATCCGGAGTCAAACGCCCCTGCTTGAACAAAATATGATCTGGTATACCGATTTTACCCACATCATGCAGGCGGGCGGCAATTCTTAGTCGCACCAGTTGACTTGCACTGAGGTTACAGCGAACACCCAGTTGCAAACAGAGCATTTCTACACGATCACAGTGAACCTCTGTGTATTTATCCCTCTTCCCGAGCGCCACGGCAAGGCAATCAGACTGCCTGAATAACATCACCACCCCCGAATAATCAAAACGCCCTGATGCAAAGATTCAATGGTTCTATCTCGATCAGCCCCCTGTCTTCCCTGTTGACAAACCAGGGATGACTGAACACGATGCACATTAGCCCTAAAACAGGCATAGGGAAAACTTTCCCCTCGAATTGCAAACCGTAAACACCCAGGCATATTTCTGGTCGGTTCAGTTTGGAGGAAAGTTATCCATTAACTCCATGATTTCCTCATTCACCACCAATTGAGGCTTTTCTTCATTTCGCAAAACGGCCCCGGCCTTCACCCGCCAGATGGGTTTGCCACGGTGCATGTCAAACACATTAATTAAAATGGTCTCGTGCAAATTATCATCAGTTTGATTGTCTGCACTATCCCGAACTAACTGATATTCTTCTGTAACCGTTTCCAATTCCAGATGAACAGGCTGTGCGTTAAAGGCAAACTGAACTTCCAGATCGGGGTTTTCATCCTGAAAAACAAACTCTTTCAGTTTCATTGCCCTATTCAAGGCGTGCTCAATTTGTGCCTTGATCTCGCTTCTGACGCTATTGAAACGACTACACTTGATTCTATAGGTTTTATACGCCTTGAATTCGGCATTTTTTGCAAACGCGATATCCTTTTTCAAACCACTGACAAAATGGTTTTTACCAGAGTCTTCTTCCAGTCTAAACCTGAGCTGCAAGTTAGTGCGTGAATCGGCATGCTTGAGTGCTTCTGCCTGTGTTATTTTTCCTTCATGGGCAAGGTCAAACAAGGCATCATCCAGCGTTTTACAACCCAACTCGGCAGCTTGACCCATTGCCTCTTTTATCTTTTCAATTTTGCCAAGGTGTATCAGCTCACTGATATAAGGCGTGTTCAGCAAAACCTCAACCGCTGGCACCCTTTTCTGGTTAACCCCTACCACGAGCCTCATGGAAACAATGGCTTTCAGATTGATAGCAATATCCTGCAGAATTTGACTTTGTGACGTTTCAGAAAAGAAATTCAGAATGCGCTCAATTGACTGATTTGCATTATTGGCATGCAATGTAGAAAGGCATAAATGCCCCGTTTCAGAATAAGCAAGCGCATGCTTCATGGTTTCCGCATCACGAATTTCCCCAATCATGATGATGTCCGGTGCCTCCCTCATGGCATTTTTCAGCGCCACGGCATAGGAGTCGGTATCCAGCCCCACTTCTCTCTGGTTAACCATCGCTTTATTATGCGCATGTACAAATTCAACCGGATCTTCAATGGTCAGGATATGGCAATGCGACAGTGCGTTTTTGTAATCGATCATCGATGCCAGTGCGCTTGATTTTCCCGAGCCTGTACCACCAACAATCAACACCAGGCCCTGATGCTCTTGCATCAACGCCTTTAAAACATCAGGCAGATTCAGCTGCTCAATACTGGGAATATTGTTATTGATATGACGCGCAACCAGGGCGATATCACCTTTTTGGCGAAAAACATTGATTCGAAATCTGCCAATATTTTTAATCTGAAGCGACATATTCAACTCATTTGTCGCTTCGAATGTTTTGCGTTGCTTTTCATTAAGTACCGAGTAGCACAAGGAATGTATGCTTGAGCTATCCAGCAGACTTGCACCAACCGGTCTTAAACAACCTTCTATTTTCAACATTGGCCTTGTGCCTACTGACAAAAAGAGGTCAGATGCATTGTTCAACACCATATCTTCAAGCAAGGCGGGCAATTCAAACACAGACATTCCTTTCTCCCATTTTTGATTATTT
>JAGRJA010000046.1 GCA_020443005.1 Pseudomonadales bacterium | reverse complement strand
TCCCCGATCAGAATCACATCCGGTGCCTGCCGCAGTGTGTTTTTCAACGCAATTTCGAAGCTGTCGGTGTCGATGCCGACTTCCCGTTGGGTGACGATACACCCCTGATGCTGGTGGATAAATTCGATCGGGTCCTCAATACTGATGATATGGCCCTTTGAATTTCGGTTACGGTGCCCAATCATCGCTGCCAACGAGGTTGATTTACCCGTGCCAGTCGCGCCGACAAAGATAACCAGCCCTCGTTTAGTCATGGCCAGTTCCTTGATGATTTCAGGCAAACCAAGGTCATCGACTTTCGGTATAGTCGTTTCAATTCGACGCAATACTGCACCCACAAGGTTGCGCTGAAAGAAAGCGTTGGCACGAAAACGACCGATACCCCTTGCACTCACCGCAAAGTTCAGCTCATGCGTATCGAGAAATTCAGCCCGCTGCTTTTCGTTCATCAGGCTCATAACCACTTCGCGGGTTTTTTCAGGCGTCAGCGGCGTTGTTGTAACAGGAACAACCTTGCCGTGCAGCTTGATGCTTGGTGGCACACCGGCTGTCAAAAACAGGTCAGAAGCCTGCTTGTCGACCATAATCTGTAATAATTTATTTACATCCACAAGCTGAGTTCTCCTAGAAATCCTGGGGCATTTTTGCCTTTTCCCTCGCCACTTCGCGTGAGATCTGACCTTTTGCCACCAAATTATGCAAACACTGGTCGAGCGTCTGCATACCTAAGGCGGCACCTGTTTGAATAGCGGAATACATCTGGGCAACCTTGTCTTCCCGAATCAGGTTTCGAATTGCCGGCGTTCCGATCATGATTTCATGAGCTGCAACTCGCCCGCCACCATTCTTTTTCATCAACGACTGGGAGATAACCGCATTCAGCGACTCTGACAGCATGGAACGAACCATCGATTTTTCGTTTGCAGGAAACACATCCACCACACGGTCAATGGTTTTGGCTGCCGAAGTCGTATGCAAGGTACCAAATACAAGGTGACCCGTTTCTGCTGCGGTCAGCGCCAGACGAATCGTCTCAAGGTCGCGGAGCTCACCCACCAGGATAATATCAGGGTCTTCCCGCAATGCCGAACGCAAGGCTTCGTTAAAGCCAAGGGTATCGCGGTGAACTTCCCGCTGGTTCACCAGACACTTTTTGCTCTGGTGCACAAATTCAATCGGGTCTTCAATCGTGAGGATATGTTCATATTTGTTATCGTTAATGTAATCCATCATGGCGGCGAGCGTGGTACTTTTGCCCGAGCCCGTCGGCCCTGTAACCAGCACAAGGCCACGGGGTACCATGGAAATATCCTTGAACACCTGCCCCATGCCCAGTTCATCCATGGTTAACACCTTGGAAGGAATGGTTCTGAACACCGCGCCCGCACCACGGTTCTGGTTGAATGCATTAACCCGGAAACGCGCCACACCGGGCACTTCAAATGAAAAGTCGGTTTCGAAGAACTCTTCATAATCCTTGCGCTGCTTGTCATTCATGATTTCATAGATCAGCGCGTGAACTTCCTTGTGCTCCATTGCAGGCAGGTTTATCCTGCGCACATCGCCATCGACACGAATCATGGGCGGCAGGCCCGCAGACAAATGCAAGTCGGATGCCCCCTGCTTGGCGCTAAACGCCAGAAGTTCTGTAATATCCATGTGGTTCACTACCTATATTTATGAAAGCTATGACTAACCGCTTCTTCCAGACATGCCACGAAAAAAGCAATACCCCGAATTTCAATGAATAATCTTGAACACAATATAACGAAGGTAAGAGCTCGTATTCAATACGCCGCGTCACAAAACCAGCGGAATTACGAAAATATTCACTTATTGGCTGTCAGTAAAACGCAATCGGCTGAAAGTGTTCGTCACGCATGGCTGCTCGGGCTTTCCCATTTCGGTGAAAACTATGTACAGGAAGCGCTGGAAAAACAGAAAGCACTGAAAGACCTCGCAATCATCTGGCACTTCATCGGCCACATCCAGTCCAATAAAACCGCTGCCATCGCCTCACACTTTGACTGGGTTCACACACTTGACAGTGAAAAGGTTGCCACCCGTCTCAGCAATCAGCGACCAAGAAGCCTTCGCCCAATACAATGCTGCCTGCAAATCAACATTAATAATGAAAACACCAAATCGGGCATTGGCATTGAACGCTGTGAAGCCATGGCAAGCGCAATCAAGGATTTACCCGGTATAAATTTACGGGGCTTGATGGTAATACCGGACCCCGCTCAGCCCGACAATCAGCTACAATACAGCTTCGAGAAAACCCGTGACACACTGACGCACCTGCAGTCCCGCTTTCCCGATCTGCAACTGGATACGCTTTCGATGGGCATGTCCAGAGATATGGAACTGGCGATCGCGGCAGGCTCGACTATCGTCAGGGTCGGCACAGACATTTTTGGCCCCAGGGTTCACGCCTCAAGGCCACACCCTGAAACAACTGATAACAGAGGTTTATTGTGATCGCAAACCTGACCTTTATTGGCGCCGGTAATATGGCAAGCAGCCTGATCGGCGGGCTTTTGGCCAAGGGCTACCCCGCTGACCGTATCACAGCCACCGATGCCCAGCCCGAAACGCTGGAACGCATAAAAAACGCGCTTTACATCAACACCACCACAGACAACCTCGAAGCGGTAAACAATGCGAATGCCGTCATTCTCGCCGTCAAACCACAAAGCATGAAGGCTGTCGCCCTTGAGTTGGCACCGGCACTTCAAAAACGAAAACCTCTGGTAATTTCAATCGCTGCCGGCATCAATCTTTCAAGCCTTGAAAAATGGCTTGGCAGCGGTCTGGCCATTGTGCGCTGTATGCCCAATACGCCAGCGCTGATCCAGCAGGGAGCGACCGGACTTTTTGCCAATAAAAACACTTCTGAAGCGGATAAAACCCTGGCTCAAAACATTCTTGAGGCCGTTGGTCTTGCGCTGTGGCTGGACACCGAAAACCAGCTGGACGCTGTGACAGCACTGTCCGGCAGTGGCCCCGCATACTTCTTTCTGATGATTGAGGCGATGGAGCAAGCCGGCATAAAGCTCGGGCTGAACGAGAAAACCGCTCGACAACTCACGCTTCAGACTGCTCTTGGAGCAGCAGCCATGGCGCAAGGTAGCAGCGACACACCTGAGGAACTGCGTAAAAAAGTCACCTCACCCGGGGGCACAACCGAACAGGCAATACACTCTTTTCAACAGAGCAAGTTCAACCTTATTGTGCAAACGGCTGTCGAAGCGGCCAATGCCCGGTCTATCGGCCTCTCCAGTGAACTGGGTGAATAACCCCGGAGTATAATGATGAACCCGCTTTCTGAAATTGGCATTTACCTGGCTCAGGCCATTGGCAGCTTCTACCTACTGATTGTGGTTGCCCGTTTTTTATTCCAGTTGGCAAGGGTCGACTTTTATAACCCGGTTTCACAGTTCGTTGTCAAAGCGACCAACCCGCCCCTGATTCGCCTTCGAAAAGTAGTACCGGGGTTTGGCGGGCTCGATCTGTCATCCCTGGTTCTCGCCCTGCTGGTTTCTGTTACCACTATTTTACTGAGCGGGCTTTTTATAGGGGCCTTGCTAAACCCGTTGCTTGTTATTGCATGGGCCACCCTCGGTATTATCTCCATGATCAGCTGGATCTACTACATCGGGCTTTTTGTCATGATTATTCTGAGTTTTGTTGCCCCGCTCAGTCGCAACCCTTTCGCCGTACTGGTGCAACAGCTACTCTACCCCGTCTGCCGACCCTTTCAAAGAATATTGCCGCCGATGGGAGGGCTGGATTTTTCACCCATCCTGATTTTTATCAGCATCAATGTCTTGCACATTCTCCTAAGGCATTTCGCTGCAGCGCTTGCCCTCCCCTCGGGTATTGTGCCCGGCTTTTTCTGATACCAGCCCGCTACCGGCTTGCTGCCAACAACAGGCAACATGAAATATTTTCGTATCGAAAACCATTGCCTGCGGCTTGATTGCTTCGTGCAACCCGGCGCCGGTAAAAACGAGATTATCGGCTTGCACAACAACGCGCTAAAAATCCGCCTCAGTGCCCCGCCCGTCGAGGGCAAGGCGAACAAGCAACTCACGCGCTTTCTGGCAAAGCAACTCAGGGTAGCACCTTCGTCCATCTCGATTACCAAAGGTCAAAACTCGCGCCATAAAACCCTTTGTATTCAGGGCATCGATAAACTGCCAACAGCCCTTGAATTTCCCTGAGAAAAATGGCGCTATTCCGTCATGGGCCGGCATTGCACCAAGCCCCCACTCTCTTTAGACTAGATAACCTTTCAGCCCCATGAACAAATGATAAATGCAGCAAGCAGATACAAGCGGTTCCGTTGGCATCGTTTCACCAAAAACCCTGTATAGCGCCAAACCGGTTACTCTGGCCAACGGCAGGGTATTGCCCGAAGTCACGCTGGTTTACGAAACCTACGGCACACTCAATGAGCACCATTCGAACGCCGTACTCATCTGTCATGCCCTCAGTGGCAATCACCACGCTGCTGGCTACCATCACCCGGATGACACCAAGCCTGGCTGGTGGGACAACTACATCGGCCCAGGCAAACCTATCGACACCAATCGTTTTTTTGTGGTCTGCATGAACAATATCGGAGGTTGTGACGGCAGCACAGGCCCCACTTCCATCAACCCGGAAACGGGCAAACCCTATGGCCCTGACTTCCCCATGGTGCGCGTCCGCGACTGGGTTAGCACCCAGCATCTGCTTATGGAAGCACTGGAAATCCCATCCTGGGCTGCCGTGATCGGCGGCAGTTTGGGTGGTATGCAAGCCATGCGCTGGTGTGTCGATTTTCCCGATAAAATCCGCAATTGTGTAGTGATCGCGTCGGCAACCAAACTCACTGCACAGAACATCGCCTTCAATGAAATTGCCCGCAGTGCCATTACTTCCGACCCTGACTTTCATGATGGCCGTTACCTTGAGCACGGCACCTCGCCCAGGAACGGGCTGGCCATTGCGCGCATGATTGGTCATGTCACTTATCTGTCAGGCACCGCAATGGGCATGAAGTTTGGCCGCGACCTTCGTTCAGGTACTTTTGAAGTCGGTACAGACAAGCAGGTCGAATTTCAGGTTGAAAGTTATCTTCGTTACCAGGGAGAATCATTTTCAGGGCGCTTTGATGCCAACACCTACATACTGATGACCAAGGCGCTCGATTATTTTGACCTCGCCCGCGACTTCAATGATGATGCATCAAAAGCTCTGGCAGCCACCAACAGTCATTTCCTGATCGTTTCCTTTACCAGTGACTGGCGTTTTTCCCCCGATCGCTCAAAAGAAATTGTCGACGCATTGGTCAGGGCCAACAAATCCGTCAGCTATGCTGAAGTGGAAGCCGATAACGGACACGATGCTTTCCTGATATCGATTGAACGCTATCAGACCCTATTCGCCGCCTATATGAACAGGATAACGATCTGATATGCGCATAGATCTCGATGTGGTCAAAGGCCTGATCAAACCCGGTGCACGGGTTCTCGACCTTGGCTGTGGCGACGGTTCCCTGCTTGAGGAATTAACCCGCACCAAGCAGATACAGGGTTACGGGCTGGAAATTGATCCGGACAAAATCACCCGCTGTATTGCCAAAGGCGTTAATGTGATTGAACAGGATCTCGATACCGGCCTTGGTCACTTTGACAACAAAAGCTTTGATGCCGTTGTCATGTCCCAAACCCTACAAGCTGTAAACTACCCGGATATCCTGTTGGAAGAAATGCTCAGGGTTGGCAAGGAATGCCTCATCAGTTTTCCTAATTTCGGCCACTGGAAATGCCGCCTGCAAATCAGCCTGGAAGGGAAAATGCCCGTGTCCAACTTTATGCCCTACACTTGGTACAACACGCCAAACATTCATTTTTGCACCATTGATGATTTCGAGGGGCTGTGCAGGGAGCGCTCAATCAACATTCTCGAACGCTTTGTTCTCGGCAGCAACAACATCGATAAACACCTGAAAAACATAAATGCCAACCTGTTTGCCGAAACAGCCATTTACCACCTGAGCAAATGAGTCCATGCCCATGACCCGTGCCCGTCACACACTCAACACCTGCCTGTTAAGCCTGATTGTGCTCTATTTTTTACCTGTATTTTTCTTTTCGGCCCAGGCAAAAGGAATAGAACAGACCCATCACGATGCCGGGAGTTACCGTATTCACTATTCGGTTTTCAACAGCCGTTTTATCAGCGAAAACACTGCTGCTGCCCTTGGTATTGTTCGCAGTCCGTCTGAGGCCATTGTCACGATAGCGTCAACCCGCAAAAGGCATGATGAAGGCAGTGCCATGGATAGCTACAGCCTCGGACTGAAAGCTGAAGTCACTGGCAATGCCCGCAACCTGATGCAACAAAGCTACCCATTGACATTCACCCCGGTCGAGGAGAACGGTGTTATCTACTATCTCGCAAGGCTGGATCACATCAACGAAGAAGTGTTTCACTTTGACATCCGTGTACTGCCTCTGGACGAAGAGGGGGCCACCCCGATTACTTTCTCCTTCAGCCGAAAACTCCATATCGAAAACGACTGACGCGATGACAACGCCCCAACCTTCTACCATCGTTCTCGCCAGTGGCAACCGGAAAAAAATCGCCGAACTGCAACAATTGTTAAACGCGCTTGATGTAAATGTTGTGTCACAAACATCGCTGGGCGTTTCCGATGTACCTGAAACGGGGTCAAGCTTCGTGGAAAACGCCCTGATCAAGGCGCGCAACGCCTGCCGACAAACAGGTTTGCCGGCCATTGCCGATGACTCCGGGCTGGAGGTATTTGCCCTGCAGGGTCAGCCCGGCATTTATTCAGCGCGCTATTCCGGCGAAAACGCCTGCGACGACAGCAATAACCGTTTGTTGCTTGAAAACATGCAAGGCATAACGAACCGGCAGGCAAGGTTTGTCTGCATCCTCACTTACATGAGACACGCGGAAGACTCCACCCCGGTCATCTGTCAGGGTTTCTGGAATGGCCGGATTCTCGACCGGCCTGTTGGCGAAAACGGTTTTGGCTACGACCCCCTTTTTTTCATCGATGATCAGGGGTGCACATCCGCACAGCTCGACCCTGTAATAAAAAACCGGATCAGCCATCGCGGTCAGGCCATGCAACAACTCAAGGCCCACTTGCAACAACACCATCAACCCCGTAACGGGCTCGAATCATAATTGCCTGCATGACAAAACCCTGCAGGCTCATGAAACCGCCACCCCTGTCGCTGTATATTCATATCCCCTGGTGTATCAAGAAATGCCCCTACTGCGACTTCAATTCACACACCACAACACAGATACCTGAGCAGGAATATATTGCGGCCTTGCTGCGCGATCTTGAACAAGAGACGCTCAATCTCGAACACAAACAGCTTGCCAGTATTTTTTTCGGCGGAGGAACGCCCAGCCTCTTTTCTGCAAAAGGCATTAAAAAAATCATTGAACATGCCGCCGGGCTGCTCGATTTCGATGACAAGATGGAAATCACACTGGAAGCTAACCCCGGCACATTCGAACAAGATAAATTCAATGACTATGTTTTAGCCGGCGTTAACCGTCTTTCCATTGGCATTCAAAGTTTCAACGACGCTCACCTGGCAAAACTGGGAAGGATCCACGATGGCGAACAGGCGCAAAACGCTATCAAAACAGCCCAAAACAGCGGGTTTGCATCGATCAATATCGACCTGATGTTTGGTTTGCCCGGTCAAAGTCCTGAACAGGCCAAACGGGACCTGGCGATGGCTATTGAAACAGGAGTGCCCCATATTTCCCGCTACCAGCTGACCATAGAGCAAAATACCGCCTATTATTCATCTGCTCCGGCCAATTTACCGGATGACGACACCCTCTTCGACATGTATTGCCAGGGCAAGGCACTTCTTGCCAAGGCCGGCTTCGTCAATTATGAAGTGTCTGCCTTTGCTAAACCCGGTCATGAAAGCCGCCACAACCTGAACTACTGGCAATTCGGTGACTACATTGGTATCGGTGCAGGCGCACATGGCAAAAGCACCAATACCTGTAACAACACGATAACCCGATACCGCAAAACCCGCACACCCAATAGCTATATGAGTGCCTTTGCCAGCCCGGCAAACCATGATCACTCCCTCTGCCAACAGGGGCGCTTCAACCAGCCAATCGCCAAAAACGAACTTGCCTTTGAATTTATGATGAATGCGCTACGATTGCACCAGGCATGCCGCTTTTCGCTTTTCGAGCAGCGAACCGGTCTGCCCCGACAGGAACTGTCAGAAACGCTTGCAACACTCCAGGCCGACGGTTTTATCACACAGGGCAAGAACGCATTCTCAACAACACACAAGGGGCAACTTTTTCTCAATGACCTGATTGCGCGTTTCCTCTGACCTGAATGCATCAAGATCTGGCTTTCTTCTTCGCTACTCTGGCCGGAATTGGCATTGCCGCTGTGGCCTCGCTCACATAATTGGGGATTGTTTCAGGCAAAGCCCTTGTTTTCCAAACAGGCAGACTGTAAGATTTCTGACTTAATGTTTATATCTCTTAACAAATAACAAACCCGATTGATCTATGCCATGAAAGCAACCGAGCTCAATAAACGCCCTTCCACAGCAACAACGCTGATGCTAACTGCCGAAAAACTGTTCTCGCTAAAAGGCGTTGACAATGTTTCTACCCGTGAAATTGCACGGGAGGCCGGCCAGAAAAACAACTCGGCACTTCAATACCATTTCGGCAGCAAAGAGAACCTGTTGAACGCCATTCTTGAGTTTCGCTCTGATGAAATCAACAAAACCCGGCTTGAGATGCTCTCCGAGCTGGAGGCCGCCGGCCTCACCCGCAAACCCCGCGCTCTGATTGAGGTTATCTGCCTTCCCTTCATCAATCTGCTGACCTTGCCACTGGAAGACAGTTACTACATCGGACTTGTTCACCAGATGTACAACACAGCTACAGGCAAGATTGCCATTGAGGGTGTTATTTCGGAAAAGCAAAACCAGACAATGGGCATGTGGAAAACCAGCCAGTATATTCTGTCGGCTGTCGAAGATGTGCCGCCTCTGCTATTGCTGCCACGGCTTTCGATGATGATACACCTCACCATCAATACTGTGGCTGGCTGGGATGCAGAACAGAGGCAGACCAACAAATGCTTCCCGAAAGAAGAGATATTTCTGCGCTCATCGAACCTTATTGATTTTATGGAAGCAGGTTTGACGGCCGGAATATCACGAAGCACAAGCACCCTGATCGTCGATTTACCCGATCTTTAAAGCCTTTTTACTCGTCCGACTGTCCGGCGTATTCCAGACAGTTTATGGCATTTTTTTCAGAAGATCGGAAGACAGCCAACTCAGCAGCGCCTTTTGCGCCAGCAACAATCTGCCCTGATCCTGCACACCCACCCTGTCAAAGAAACTCGCGCAAGTGAAATAACCCACGCATAAATTGAACATGTTGATCATCATCAGGTTCAACATCATTTCATCCGGCAAGTCAGAACCCGCCGCGCCACCAGCGGCTTTTTTCTGTGAAAGCTGGCTTACCACTTGCCTCGCTTTGTCAAACAAGGTCTCCAGCCAGCCAGCCATCCTCTGCTCGGCAACAGATTGTGAGGGTGACAGTAATGCCCGCTGAAACAACGCCGCCATTGAAGGATGCTGCTCAAGCAACTCGATCATTTCAAGTGGCAAACGGTGCAAATGCTGACGCGCGTCTTCCCTTTCGGAAAGCGCCTGAAGCAGGTTCATCATCGGCATAAGGCCTCGTTCAAGTACCGCTTCGTAAATAGCCTCCTTGTTGGCAAAATGACGATAAAGCCCCGGTTCCCGAATACCAACCCCTTCCGCAATTTCCCTCAGGCTGGAACCCTCGAACCCCTTCTCGGCAAACAGCTGCTCCGCGACATCAAGGATTCGCTGACTGGTTCTCTCACCTTTTGTCAGCACTTCTTCCTGATTCTCAATACTTTCTTCCATCACGACATCCTTCATGCAGTATTCCATCACGCGGTAAAAGTGGGGAAGTGAACCATCACTCAAACCCGAAAGGCAAGTACCTTTCGCCGAATGGTCGCCAACAAGGAATAACAGAGTGACGCAAGCAGCTTGCACAAAAAGTTAATATTTGATAACTTATTGTACGCATCATATTCACCGGAAGAATCCATGACAAGCAAAATCATTCACCAGCAGGGACAAAACACGCTCTCATCACTGGTCAGCCCCGATGGCAGCCTGATTAGCCGCAGGCTTTTCGCCGACCATACACTTTACCGCCGGGAACTCGACAGTATTTTTCAAAAAAGCTGGATCTACCTGGGCCATGACTCCCAGCTACCCTCGCCCGGTGATTTTATTCAGGCATGGATAGGCGAAACCCCGCTTATCGTGGCACGCGGTGAAGATCAGGCCATTCATGTATCGGTCAACAGTTGCACACATCGCGGCGTACCTGTTTGTCGCGCCGATCAAGGTAACGCCAAGCGCTTTGTCTGCCCGTATCACAACTGGTCCTACACGGTGAAAGGCGAGCTGGTAGCAGTACCCCAGGAAAAAAAAGTCTGCACCAAAATCGATAAAAGTCGCCTCGGCCTGAAAAAAGTCCCGCGTGTGTCCCTCTATCGCGGCATGATTTTCGGTTGCATGGACGAAGAAGTGATTGCGCTTGATGATTATCTGGGCGATATGCGCTGGTATCTCGACTGTCTTTTTGACCGCTACGAAGGTGGTGTAGAGGTGATTGGCGCACCTCACAAATGGCTGTTGCACGCCAACTGGAAAATGCCCGTTGAGAACCAGCTGGGTGATGTTGGTCACGGCCCCTACCTGCACGGCTCACTGCTGAAAGATACGCCGGCCGTTGCCGAACTGGAAGAATTCGGCCACAACATTGTGCCTCTCAGGGGGCACGGGGTATCTGTTCGGCTGATGCCGGAAGGCACACCACCGGAAAAATGTATGTGGGGCACAGACGGCCTTGCCGCAATGGATCCGGAAGTTCATGCCTACCTGCTCCAGCAACAGCACAAGGTAGCAGAAAGACTCGGCGCACTCCGGGCGCGCATCCGCCCACTGTGTTACAGCCTCTACCCCAATTTTTCCATGCTCTGGCCCAATGGCACACTGCGCATCAGCCATCCTCGCGGCGCAAATAAAAC
>JAGRJA010000045.1 GCA_020443005.1 Pseudomonadales bacterium | reverse complement strand
GTACTGGAGGTGGTAACCATATTACATTGGGTGGTACGACTCCGGCAGACAGTCCGTTATTACGCAGGCCGGATTTGTTGCAGAGTTTTGTGACCTACTGGCAGCATCACCCGAGTCTTTCCTATCTTTTTTCAGGGGCATTTGTCGGCCCGACAAGTCAGGCACCGCGTATGGATGAAGGTCGCGACGAAATGTTGTTCGAGATGGAAACGGCATTCAGGCAGATACCGGACAATATCAGTGAGCAGCCCTGGCTCATTGACAGGCTGATGCGAAATTTATTGATTGATATTACCGGAAATACACATCGCGCCGAATTTTGTATCGATAAACTGTACGCACCTAATTCGGCAACAGGCCGTTTGGGTTTGCTCGAGTTTCGCGGTTTTGAAATGCCGCCACACAGTCGTATGTCGCTCGTACAGGCTTTGTTGATTCGCACACTTGTTGCGCGTTTCTGGAAAAAACCCTATAAAAAACCGCTTGTTCGCTGGGGTACTTTATTACACGACAAGTTTATGCTGCCTCATTATATCTGGCAGGATATACAGGAAGTGGTAAGGGACTTGCGCGAACAGGGTTTTCCATTCCAGTCGTCGTGGTTACTGCCTTTTGAGGAATTCCGTTTTCCGCATTATGGTCGTGTCAGACTTGATGATATTGAAATAGAGTTGCGATGGGCTATTGAACCCTGGCATGTGCTGGGTGAAGAAGTCGGTAGTTTTGGTACAGCGCGTTATGTTGATTCTTCCGTGGAGCGCCTGCAAGTGAAAGTGAGTGGCTTGACCCAGGGCCGCTATCTTCTTGTTTGTAACGGTCGCAGAGTGCCCTTGCGTGAAACGGGCCGGCAAGGTGAATATGTGGCCGGCGTGCGTTACAAGGCATGGGCACCTCCCTCGTCCTTGCACCCCCTGATAGGCTCGCATTCTCCTTTGGTCTTTGACCTGATCGACACCTGGAATGGCTGTTCAATCGGTGGTTGCAGCTATCATGTGTCTCACCCCGGTGGCCGGAGTTACGATACATTTCCGGTCAATGCCTTTGAGGCAGAGTCGAGGCGTGTAAATCGTTTTGATACTCTGCGGCATACGCAGGGTGTTTACACACCAAGACCGGATGTCGATGCCTTGCGGGAGTTCTTTCCACATCAGTTTCCGCCAAGACCCATGGCACCCCCTGAAGAAGAAATCGGCAATGAATATCCTCATACACTCGATCTTCGAAGGAAACCGGAATACGGTTGATGGTGATGGTTTGCTCGAACTGAGGCATGACACAGGGATGCCGGATAGCGTAGTATGCCTTACCTCTACAGCCGAGTGTTTTATACAATGTTGAATTCTTCGAATCATTCTTTGCAGGTTGCCTGAGTGTCTCAGATTGCAGACAGTGTAGTTTCGCCGTTATCCTCATTTGATTATTCTTTTCAGCCGGGCCAGAAGGATGAGGTTTTTAGCGAAAAGGGTGAAATAAAGCCTCACTGGGTGTATTTGCTCGAAAGTCTGAAAGAGTTGGGCGCGGAGGCCTTCAGGGAGCGTGAGGCCAAGGCCTTGCGGATACTTCGTGACGATGGTGCAACCTATAACATCTACAATGACAGCCTTGTCCCCAACAAGGTTTGGGAACTTGATCTCGTCCCTTCCCTGATCAGCAGTGAGGAGTGGGGTGGAATCGAATCAGGCCTGCTTGAGAGAGCTGAACTCTTTAACCTGTTGTTAAAGGATATTTATGGGCCTCGCGACCTGATTCGGCTCGGTGTGATTCCGCCCGAGGCTCTCCTTTGCCACAGGGGTTTTCTGCGAGCCTGTCAGGGCATTATGTTGTCGGGTAACCATCAATTGATAAATCACGCTGTTGACCTGATGCGTGGTGACGATGGCAAAATGTGGGTGCTGACAGATCGTACCCAGTCACCCAGCGGTGCGGGCTATGCGCTGGAAAACCGTACTGTAATGTCGCGAATCTTCCCGAGCCTGTTCCGTGACAGTCATGTTCATCGTCTGGCGAATTATTTCCAGCGTTTGCGCACCAAACTCACAACACTGGCTCCCAATCAGGATGACCCTCGCGTGGTTGTGCTGACACCGGGTGCGCATAATGAAACCTATTTTGAGCATGCCTATCTGGCAAACTATCTTGGCTTTCATTTGGTGCAAAGTGGTGATCTGGTTGTCAGAAACGGTTTCGTCTGGATGAAATCCTTTGATGGCATATCGCGGGTAGATGTCATTTTGCGTCGTGTTGATGACAGTTTCTGTGACCCGGTTGAGTTGCGTGGTGATTCACAACTCGGTGTTCCGGGCTTGCTCGAAGTTGCGCGTGCGGGCAGAGTGGTTATTGCCAATCCACTGGGCTCCGGCATTCTTGAAAACCCAGTTTTTCTCAGTTATTTACCCGCTATAGCCAAAGCGCTGCTGGGCCGGGAGCTGCGTTTGAATACCGTGCCAACCTAGTGCT
>JAGRJA010000044.1 GCA_020443005.1 Pseudomonadales bacterium | reverse complement strand
TATTTCCGTTATGCTGAACTTCACTTTTTACACAACGAATTGAAGCTATGAGCGATTATTTTCCGCCGCTGCGTCATATGCAGTTTTTGTTAAACGATGTTTTTGAAGCACCAGAATTGTGGGCAGCCATGCCGGCTACGCAAGAAGTTGGGCCGGAGTTGGTCAGTGCCATTCTGGAAGAGGGCGCAAAAATTACATCGGCGCTGATCGCGCCGCTTTCCCGTATCGGCGATGAAGAGGGCGCACGCTTTGACAATGGCAAGGTGACCACCCCTGAAGGTTTTGTGGATGCTTACAAAAAGCTGGCCGAAGGTGGCTGGATCGGGCTTGGCGGCAACCCGGAATTTGGGGGGCAGGGTTTACCAAAAATGCTGACGGTATTGTTTGAAGAGATGCTCTACGCAGCGGATTCCTCATTCACCTTGTACCCGGCTTTAACCAGTGGCGCTGCGCTGGCTATCAATGCCCATGCGAGTGAAAGCCTCAAAAAAACCTATCTGCCGCGTCTTTACAAGGGTGAATGGGCGGGCGCGATGTGCCTGACCGAGCCGCATGCCGGTACTGATCTCGGTATTATCAAAACCCGTGCCGTGCCGAAAGGGGAGGGCAGCTATGCGATTACCGGCACCAAAATATTCATTACCGGGGGCGAGCACGATTTGACCAAAAACATTATTCATCTGGTGTTGGCAAAGTTGCCGGATGCGCCGGAAGGGCCGAAGGGGATATCGCTGTTTCTGGTGCCGAAAATCCGGCTGGATGAACAGGGGCAGCTTGCAAAGCCGAACGCTGTTGTGTGTGGGGCAATCGAGCACAAAATGGGTATCAAGGCCTCGGCCACCTGTGTGATGCATTTTGAGGAGGCGGAGGGCTACCTGATCGGTGAATTGAATCAGGGGCTTGCCTGTATGTTTACCATGATGAACTACGAGCGGCTTTCTATCGGGCTTCAGGGTTTGGGTTGTGCGCAGCGATCTTTGCACACGGCAATGGTTTATGCGCATGAGCGTTTGCAGAGCCGTGCGGCTAAGGGCGCTGTCAACCCTGATCAGCCAGCCGACCCGATTCTGGTTCACCCCGATGTGCGCAGAATGTTACTCACCCAGCGAGCCTATACCGAGGCGGGCAGGGCATTTGCACTGTATACCGCCGAAGCACTCGACAAGGCGCATTTTCACCCCGATGACAGCGAGCGCGGCAAGGCGGCAGACAAGGTGGCCTTGCTCACCCCCATCGCCAAGGCTTTTCTTACCGACAAGGGTTTTGATAGCTGTGTTTTAGGACAGCAGGTGCTTGGTGGGCATGGTTACATACGGGAATGGGGGCAAGAGCAGCGGGTGCGCGATGCGCGCATTGCGCAGATTTATGAGGGCACCAATGGCATACAGGCGCTTGATCTGGCGCGTCGTAAAATTGTCGGCAGCAAGGGCAAATTGGCCGAATCTTTTTATGAGGATGTTGAGGCGCTGCTTGAGCGCCTTGATTCCCGTAAAGAGATGGCCGAATTTGTGCAGCCACTTAAAGAGGCTCTGCAATCCTTGCGCGAGAGCACGGCTGATTTGCTGGCGCAGGCGCAGAGCAACCCTGATGCCGCCGGCGCAGCGAGTTGTGATTACCTGCATCTGTTTGGCCATGTGATATATGCTTACCTTTGGGTACGGATCGCGTCGGTAGCTTGTACCCGACCCGGCTCGGCTTTTTATGCCGCACAAGTCGATATGGCCCGTTACTATTTTGCCCGGTTGTTGCCGATGGCCAGCTATCATGCAAGGGCAGTGAAAACCGGAGCCCAGCCACTCATGGCGGTGGACTCAGCCTGTTTTGAGGTGTGAGCCGATTTGGTGCTTGACTTGAACAGGGGCAAAAGGTAGTTTTCCTCACCACCTTAAGGCCAGTTGGTACCGAGCCGGGTGTTGTTTTCTCTTCCTGAAATACGGGCGCACGCGCTTGTGGCTGTGTTCAGAAGGTAAATATCAGTATCGGTTCACTCTGGTTTTGTCATTTATGGAACATCACGAAAAAATCACCTCCGAAGTCCAGATCATTCGCTTCATCGAATGGTTTATTCCCGACACTTTCAGAAAGGATGTTACCCAGCATACCCGAGCCCAGATTCTGGTCGGTGTTATTCTCGCCAATCTTGTTTTAACGGCTGTTTTTGCCGTATTTGCCTTTTTTATACTGGAGATGCCCGACTATAACAAAACGGTGGCAGCTGCCATTATTGGTGAGTGTGCCTTGTTGTATTCGGCTTCCCTCTATACGCTGCGCTCACGACAATCGCTGGTGATTGCCGGCAATATCACCACGCTCACTGTTTTTATTGCTGTGGCGCTCGGTGTAATGATTACCGGGGGTTATACCATTTCGCCACTGGTTCAGTTATTTGTCATGGTGCCGGTATTTGTATTTTTGCTGGTGGGGCTAAAGTCGGGTATTTCCTGGTCGGCTTTTGTTCTGGCCTGGCTGGTGGTGTTGTTGATTCTGGATAACCTGGGTTTTACCAAGTTTCAGGTGATTGATCTGGAGGAATTGCGCACCCTGCGCGATGTTCTCCCTTTGATTTGCATGTTTGTACTGATTATTGCGCTGGTCATTTATGAGACGGTGAATGACAAGCTTAAAAACCAGTTGCACCTGGAACGCAACCGTTTTGCCTTTAAAGCCAGTCACGACCCCTTGACAGATTTGCCGAACAGGGAGGAGTTTCAGGGCAGGCTCCGGGTCGGTATTCATGAATGTCAGCAGCGAAAAGAAAAACTGGCACTGGTCTATCTTGATCTCGATGGTTTCAAGCCGATAAACGATACCTTGGGGCACCATGCCGGCGATCTGGTGCTGATTGAAATCGCCAAACGCCTGACCGATGCAACGCGTCGTTCAGATACCGTTGCGCGTTTGGGTGGCGATGAATTTGCAGTGATTTTGCCGGGCGTGAAAACCACAGAAAATGTTGAACAGGTAGTTCGTAAAATGCTTTCTGCCATCGCCGAACCCATGACAGTGGATGGCGATGCTGTGCAGGTTTATGGCAGCGCCGGTATTGCGATGTACCCCGAGCACAGCGAAGAGATGGATATTCTGGTGCGAATGGCCGATGCGGCCATGTACCAGGCCAAGCAAACCAAAAACACCTACCATTTTGTGCAACCGGAAACACTCAAGAATCTGTATTAGCCGTTAGTCAGGTTGTTTTCATTTTAGAAGCCCAGTTAGCACTACCTTGGCTTCTTCTTTTGTACCAGTCTTGCAGATGTTGCTCACCTGAAATGCTACAACCGTTTACCTCTTTGTTTTCCTGAACCCGGTTTTTTTTAGGTAAATTGGTGGTAGAAATGCCTCGTTGCCGTGAATATACAATCAGGAAAACATTTCCATCAGTTGCACACCCGGCTCATCGGCACGCATGAAGGCTTCCCCGACCAGAAAGCTGTGCACATTGTGGCCACGCATGGCTTTCACATCATCAACACTGTGTATGCCACTTTCTGTTACCACAATGCGGTCGTCGGGGATTTTGTCGAGCAGGTTGAAGGTTGTGTCGAGGCTGGTTTCAAAGGTGTGCAGGTTGCGGTTGTTGATGCCGATCAGGGTGTTGTCCAGGGTAAGTGCCTGCATCAGCTCCGCTTCGTCATGGACTTCAATCAGCACATCGAGGCCGATCGCTACAGCTGTTTTGTGCAGCTGCGCAAGCTGATCAGGTTGCAATGCGGCAACGATCAGCAGAATACAATCGGCGCCCAGCACGCGTGATTCGTAAACCTGGTATTCATCAAGGGTGAAATCCTTGCGGATTACGGGTAGTTTGGTGGCTGTTCTTGCCTGAACCAGATAGTCGTCTGCCCCCTGAAAAAAATCAATGTCGGTCAAAACCGACAAGCAGGCGGCGCCGCCTTTTTCATAGGAACGGGCAATTTCCTCCGGGTAAAACTGTTCACGAATCACCCCTTTGCTGGGGGAGGCTTTTTTGATTTCTGCAATGACGGCTGCCTGATGCTGTTGCAGTTTCCGTTTGATGGCATCAGTAAAACCCCTCGTTTCTGCTTGCGCAGCCGCTTTTTCAATGAGTGTGTGAAGAGGAATCTTTTTCTGCCTTTCGCACACCTCCTCTTTTTTTCGGGCAAGAATTTTCTTCAGTATTGTGGGTGTATCGTTCATTGGAGCGTTCCTGCGGGGAGCATCAGTCGATGTCATGACATTGTTGGGTCAGTGCGGCCAGATCCTTGAGTTTTGCCCAGGCCAGTTTGGTGCCGATAATATCCTGGGCCATGGCAACACCTTCGGCGAGCGAGCTGGCGATATTGGCAGCGAAAATGGCAGCACCGGCGTTAAGGGCGACCATGTCGGCTGCTTTGCTGTGGCTGTTGGTGAGTGCCTCTTCCACTTTTGCAAGACTGGCTTCAACAGAATCGACTTGCAGCGCGTTCAATGGACAGCGCTCGAATCCGAAATCCTCGGGCTGCAGGGTGTATTCGGTGATTTTGCCCTTGTTGAGTTCGACGACATCGGTCGGGGCGCACAGGCTGATCTCATCCATGCCATCGTGAGAGTGAACGACCAGTACATGCTGGCTGCCAAGGTTGGACAGCACTTCGGCAATGGGTCGTAGCAGGGTTTTGCTGAAAACACCCATCACCTGATTGGGGGCGCCCGCCGGGTTGGTTAAAGGGCCAAGCACATTAAAGATGGTGCGAACCCCGAGCTCACGGCGTGGGCCAATAGCATGTTTCATCGCGCCATGATGTTTGACGGCAAACATGAACCCGACACCGAGTTCGCGAACACAACGGGCTACCTGTTCAGGTGTGAGGTCAAGATTGACACCCGCTGCTTCCAGCAGGTCGGCGCTGCCACTTTTACTGCTGATCGAGCGGTTTCCGTGTTTGGCGACCTTGCCGCCCGCCGCGGCAACCACAAACGCGGATGCCGTGGACACATTAAAAACACCGCTGCTGTCACCCCCTGTGCCACAGGTGTCGACCAGATTCGGCAAATCAATGTTTACCGGCGTGGCCAGTTCGCGCATCACCTTTGCCGCCGCTGTTATTTCTGTAACGGTTTCACCTTTCATGCGCAAGGCAACCAGAAAACCGCCGATTTGCGCTGGTGTGGCCTGACCTGTCATGATCTGCTTCATGGCCGCTGTCATTAATTCGGCATCGAGATCGTTTTTTTCAAGCAGGGTCTGCAGTGCGAGATGAATCGGCATGGTATTTCCTTGCTAAAAATTAACGGTGAAGTGGTGTGTTAATAAAGTTTTTCAGCAGGGCATGGCCGTGCTCGCTGAGAATTGATTCGGGATGAAACTGCACTCCTTCAACGGCGAGGGAGGTGTGACGAACGCCCATGATTTCATCGATAGAGCCATCGCTGTTTTCGGTCCAGGCCGTGACTTCGAGGCATGCGGGCAGGCTGTTTTTTTCAATGACCAGTGAGTGGTAGCGGGTGGCATCAAAAGGTGAGGGCAGGCCAGCAAAAACACCGGCCTGCTTGTGATGAATCGGGGAGATTTTACCGTGCATGACTTCCCTGGCCCTGACAATTTTGCCGCCAAAAGCCTGGCCAATACTCTGGTGGCCGAGGCAGACACCCAGAATAGGGATTTTGCCGGCGAAATGTTCGATGGTGGCGATCGAGATACCGGCCTCTGTCGGGGTGCAAGGACCGGGAGAGATAACAATGCGTTCGGGTTGCAGTTTATCGATGTCGTCAACACTGATTTCATCGTTGCGCACAACCTTGACTTCGACATTCAGTTCACCCAGGTACTGGACGATGTTGTAGGTGAAGGAGTCATAATTGTCGATCATCAGCAGCATAAGCTTTGTAACCTTTGGGTAGAGTCTGCTATTCCTGCCGATGGCATATTGCTTTATGCCTTGCCAGGTCAGTGGCCGGCTCTTTTCGCCCTGCGGCTCTCGCCTGTTTCGGGCAGGCATGCCTCGATATAGCCAGTTTGCAGTTTGTTCAAAAAGTGCAAATGATACGGCAATCCCGGTCAATCAGCCAGTCGAACAGCTGCCGCAACCTTTCTTGTCAGGCAGGGGAAAAGGGGCATTGCTGTTCAGCTATTCGACAATAGGCGAGTCAACCTTATCGGTTTTGTCTCGGGGCCATGTTGCCGTGGTGTCAGCGGCTATGGTGAGGTGGCGGTTTTCCAAAACCGGTACTGTCACCGGGTTCTGTTTAAACCGGGTTTTGAATGGGTTATTCCGGGCAAACTTGATGTTGTCGCTGTTGTTTATCTGGTAACCTGATTTTTTCGGTGAAAAAACAGAGTAAACTTCCTGTAAACCCAGTTTTATGATGACTGCTGGCCAGTTCGATAATGATCGGGAGTGTTTTGAAGAACATGGAATCTGCATCTGTAGGGCACATATTTTCGGTGCGAGGGCCGGTTGTTGATGTGAACTGCAGGTTCCTTCCAGCGATGGGTGATGCTCTCTGGGTGCAATTGGAAAAGGGCAGGCTTACCCTGGAAGTTTTACAGCATATTGATGAGCAACATGTGCGCACTATTGCCCTGGGCGATACTGAGGGTTTGGCGCGCGGTATGCAGGTTTTTGATTATAAAGGCCCGGTGAGTGTTGCTGTTGGCCCAAAATGTCTGGGGCGCCTGATTGGGGCCGGTGGCGAACCACTGGATCAGCTGGGTACCGTTGAAGGTGAGTTGCGCCCGATTATGCGACCGCCGCCTTCTCTTGAAGATACCCGGCAAGAACAGCAGATTTTGCCTACCGGTATTAAGGTGCTGGATCTGCTTTGCCCTTTTGTACGCGGTGGTAAAACAGGCTTGTTTGGTGGTGCCGGGGTAGGGAAAACGGTGCTGATGATGGAATTCATGCACGCCGTATCAAATTTGCATCACGGCGTTTCCGTTTTTGCCGGCATTGGGGAAAGAATCAGGGAAGGGCATGAGCTCTGGCATGAAATGCGTGATGCCGGCGTGCTTGAGCGTGCCGTGCTGGTTTTTGGCCAGATGGATGAACCCCCGGGCGTGCGTTCACAG
>JAGRJA010000043.1 GCA_020443005.1 Pseudomonadales bacterium | reverse complement strand
TGTCACTGTTTTTTTTTTTTTTTTTTTTTACGAAGCCGACAGTGTTCCTGTCAATGATTGCCCTGTCGAGGTCAGCAAGTTCGTAACGGGTTTCTTCAAAAGGGATATTCTGCATTTCAGCCTGAACACGGTTTAAGCCAACGCTGGCCACTTCCGGTGAGGTGAAGGTGGTTTTCGGAATGACACGATAATCAACCTGAAATTTTTTCAGAAAGCCAAACAGTGAATTGACAGAAGCATACCAGGCCTGATGTGCAGCAACATGGGTAAACTGATAAGGCCCAACCACATCACCACAGGCAAAAATTGTGGGTACAGATGTTTGCAGGAATTCGTTGACAGTGAGTGTTCCGTTCGGGTTCTTCTCGATGCCGAGCGCTTCAAGCCCTGCAATACCGGTGTTTGCTGTTCTACCGACGGCAATCAGCAATACATCAAAAGTTGTATCACGCAAACCGGTTTCCGGGTGAGTGGTACTTAACCGTTTTTGCCCCTTGTCCGAGACCCATACCCGTGTCGCCTTGTGATTCAGCAAAATGTCGACGCCATCCTGTTGTAGTGATTGCTGAATGAGCTTTGAGGCTTCTTCATCTTCGTTTGCCAGCAAGCGATCCAGCATTTCGATTTGTGTGACTTTGCTACCGAGTCGCGCAAACGCCTGTGACAATTCACAGCCTATTGCTCCTCCCCCGAGAACCACCAGGTTTTCGGGTAATGTTGTAAGCGTCCAGATCGTGTCCGATGTATGAAAATCGACCGCAGAAAGTCCGGGAATGGGGGGTACGGCCGGTTTTGCTCCACTGGCAATGATGATATTTCTGGTCGTCAGGGTTTTTCCGTTCACTGCTACTGCGTAGGGAGAAACAATAGAAGCTTCTCCACACAGACATTCAACGCCCATGTCAGTATAGCGTTCGACAGAATCATGAGGAGCAATCTCCTCGATCGTTTGCCTGATGTGAGCCATTATGCGGCTGAAATCAATGTTGACGGCATCTGTTGAAATACCGGATTTTTGGGCCTGTCTGACCGAATGGGCAAGGTTGGCAGCCCTGATCAGGCTTTTGCTGGGCACGCAGCCGGTGTTGAGGCAGTCCCCGCCCATGTTTTCTTTTTCAATCAATGTGACTTTTGCCTTCACTGTTGCCGCGATGTAGGCACTGACCAGGCCGGCAGCGCCAGCGCCGATGACGATCAGGTTGCGGTCAAAATTTTGTGGTTTTTGTACAGAGCGCAGCTTTTGATAATCGCTAATGAAAGGCAAGAAATAACGGCCAAGAAGCGGGAAAAAACCCAGCAGGCAAAATGACAAGAAAAGTGTTGGAGACATAATGTCCTGCACAGCATCTATTGCTGACAACTGCTTGCCTGCGTTGATATAAACAGCAGTGCCTGCGAGCATGCCGAGTTGGCTGACAAGGTAGAAAGTGTGCACTGTTATCGGGGTCAGCCCCATCAGTACATTGATCATGAAAAACGGAAAAACCGGCGCCAGCCTCAGACTGAACAGATAGAAGGCCCCGTCTTTTTCAAACCCGCGGTTCAGCGAGGTTAAATGCTTGCCGAAACGGGCCTGTACCCAATCCCTTAACAGATACCTTGATGCCGAAAACGCGAGTGTTGCACCAATGGAGCTTGCGAACGAAACCAGTACGAGGCCTTCCCAGAAGCCAAAAAGAGCCCCGGCGACAAGCGTTAACACGGCAGCGCCCGGAATTGAAAGTGTAGTGACGGCGACATAGAGCAGCAAGAAATAAAGTGCGGCTCGAAAAGGGTTTGCATCCCTGTAGTCAGAAAAAACATGCAGATTCTGTTTGATTGTGTTGAGTGAGAAGGTGTCACTGAGATCGGAAAGCGCAACTGCCAGCAAGAGTAAAAAAATCAGTATTGCCACCAGAGGTTTGCTGAGTTTCATGGCTTCCCCGCGTTGCCTTTGATATTCGTGTCTGTTCTTCCGTCGAGGTTTATGCAGCGTTTACTGTGTGGCATACCAATGTTTCCGTTTTGAAGGTTTGTGCATTGCAGGGCCAGAAAATAGCGCTGTATAAAACGGGTGGTCATAAAAAAGGCCGCAATTCCTGCGACCTTTTTAACACGAATGGCAGGGCGGCCATTACTGGGGAAGAAGGGACTTCTTGTAACCGGTTAATCGGGGCAGGTTGGTTTTTTCCAGATCAAGGAAAAACACATAAAGCTCTCCGTCATCCAGCTCCGGGATTTTGCGGGTAACGCGTAACAGATCATCTACCCAGAATTCCTGTTCGCCTGCAAAAACACGGGTTTCCAGACGGTATTGATTGCCGCCCAGATAAATAAAGTTGAGTGCCTGAAGCTGCTCGCTTGAGCAGGGGTTAAGCTGTGTGCCTTGCAGTCTCAGGTTTTTTCCACCCGGTACTGGTTGTTTGGGGTTGATGTTGTTGCCGAGTATTCGTCGCAGACGGTTGATTTCCCCGTTGGCATAAGCCCTGAGTTGGCGATCAAGAGCAGTGGTTTGTGTGTTGACATTGGTGGCGCTGGTTGGCAGCGGGATACAGTCTGCACTGGCACTGGCAGCCGACCCGGTTGTTGTGGCGGTGGTTTTAACCGCTTCGATTTTGGCGGGGACAGCTTTGCCGGTTTCGGGTGTTTTTGCCGGGGTTGATACCGCTTGTGTACTTTTGGCTACAGGGGCGGTGGTCGCAGGGGTGTCACTGTTGTTTGTGGCAGCAACTGTTTGTGGGGCTTTACGGGTTGTTGATGTTGCCGGTTTTTGAACCGGTTCAACCGTTTTTGCCGTTGGGTTGCTTGTCGCTGTTGCAGGAATCTGAGCGGGTGTAACAGCTTCGGTCTGCTTGATCATTTCGATAGGAGCGGGCGCTTTCTGGGCAGAAGCGGCTTTTTTTGCTTCTTCCTCCGCTCGTTTTCTGGCTTCAGCCATGGCTTCGGCTTTTGCTTTGGCCAGTGCTTCTGCTTCTTTCTTTTTTCGTTCTGCTTCGGCGGCAGCTGCTGCTTTGGCTCTCGCTTCCTGTTCAGCCTTGTTTTTTTCGGCTTCGGCAGCAGCGAGTTTTTGCTTCAGTGCTTCCAGTTTGCTGGCCGCCGTTTTACGCTCAGCCTGGGTTTCTGCCAGTTTTCGCTCCGAGCGTTCGATTGATTTCTGGCTGGAGGCGATGGAGCGTTCAGTCAGTTTGATCGTGTATTCCACATCGGCGATCTGGCGTTCAATCTGCAGTGTGGCTTTTTTCTCATAGGCCTGTTTGAGTTTTACCAGTTCTTCTTCGCTGTCTTTCAGGGTTTGTTCTGCTTCGGCAAGTTCCTGTTTTTCTGTATCGAGTTTGACCTGATAGCTTTTCAGATTCAGGTCTATGTCGTTGATTTCGGTTGTGGCTGAAGCAATCTGTTGTTGCAGTTGCTCATTGGCAGAGAATGCCGGTTGGCTGATAACCAGAATAGAGAAAAACAAAACCGATGTCAGAAAGTGTCTGAGACTAGTCAAAACTTTATCCCCCTAAATGGATATACAGAATGTCTGTTGTCGAAGTAAATGAAAATCAATGCACTATACTACTCGTAAGTCATTGTTAAATAAAGCGCCAGCGTCGATTTGTTAAGAAGCTGTGCTTAATCTCTTTCAAGAATATAAAGCGGTATGTGGCGTATACCATCAGTTCGTGCCCGATACTCATCAAAACCGGCGTAAACAGCGGTCAGTTTAGGCCATAAATCCTCCTCTTCTTCAGGGCAGGCAATTCTGGCCCTGGCCTTGCGATTGACAGAACCGATCTGTACTTCGCAATCGGGATTGGCATCGAGATTGTATTTCCAGACAGGTGGCTTGCTCATCCCGCCTTTTGAGGCTGCGATAATGACATTGTTCCCTTCTTCGACATAAACCAGAGGCGTCAACCTTTTTTGTCCGCTCTTGCGACCTGTTGAGGTAAGAATACACACCTGTGCCCCCAGAAAGGTATTCCAGATGCGACCCCCTGTTGCCCGGTATACCCAGACTTGCATCTTGCCTATCTTGCGAATCAGGGAGGTGCCGAATTTTTCCTGTTTTTCCGTATAGGGAACGGGTTCTTTGTTACTCATGCTTTGATTCTCCGTATTTCACACAGATGAAGTATTCCTGATTAGAGCGTGTGTGTGACTTCAAGGGAATAAGGGCTTTCCTTGTTATTTTTAAGATTTCCTTAAGAATCGCCTTTTACCATTAAGGATGGTTTATTTTAAGGGACTTCATTTTATGAACAGAAAAACGCCATTACTGAAAAATGTGCTGCCAGGTGTGGGGCTGTTGATTGCGCTGTTGTTGGCGATGTTTTCAGCGCAGGCTGCAGAGACGGCCACAAGCCTGCAGCAAGACTGGGATTTTGTGAATTTCACCGAAAAAGACAATAAACAGAAACTGCAGAAGCTGGAAGAGTTAGTTGAACGCGCTCGCTCGGCGGCTGAACGGGAGCCCGGTAATGCAGAAATTCTTGTCTGGAAAGGCGTGATTTTGTCAACTTATGCCGGCGAAAAAGGCGGGCTGGGTGCACTATCCCTGGTGAAGGAAGCAAAAGCGGCTTTTGAGCAGGCGTTGTTGATTGATGATGCGGTGCTGAATGGTGCTGCCCATACCAGTCTCGGGAGCCTTTACTATCAGGTGCCGGGGTGGCCTTTGTCATTTGGTGATGACAGTAAAGCGGAGAAACACTTGCAGGCAGGCTTGAAAATTGCACCTCAAAATATCGATGCCTTGTATTTTTACGGTGACTTTCTTGCCAGAAACAATCGCCTTGATGAAGCGAAGAGCTATATGAAAAAAGCCATG
>JAGRJA010000042.1 GCA_020443005.1 Pseudomonadales bacterium | reverse complement strand
GAGGGCTTCGTCATCATCAGCCCCGAAGCGCTGACGATACCTCAACTCGAAACGGCTTACCGGCAACTGGGCTCAGGCAAAGTGGCGGTCAGGTCCTCGGCTATTGGTGAAGATGGCACGGAAAATTCTTTTGCCGGGCAGTATGAAACCCTCCTCAGTATTATTGGAACAGAGCCACTTTTTGACGCAGTACAACAATGTGTTGCGTCGATTCAAACTTCAAGAGCCGAAGCCTACCAGGAACATGCAAACCTCCACGAAACAAGCATGTGTGTCGTTGTTCAGAAAATGGTCGATGCCGCGAGTGCCGGCGTTCTCTTCACGGCCGATCCGGTGAGTGGAAGACGGGATATCCTGATTATCGACGCCGTTCAGGGGCTCGGAGATCGTCTGGTCAGCGGCGAAGCCACTCCGGATCATTATGAAATTGATACATCAGGCAAGGTGATTTTCAGTGATACCACAGTAGAAAGCGCTGGTCTCGAGGAACAACAAATTCTCAAACTTGCCAGTGAAGCCAGACTGATCGCACTCGAACAGCATAAACCGCTGGATCTGGAATGGGCTATCGACAAACAGGGCAACATCTACTGGTTACAGGCCCGACCGATTACAACACTACCCGCCGACCTGAACGAGTTTGATACACCGGTTAACGAAGATGACATTCTCACAACCTGTAATATCGCCGAAATGATGCCCGGTGCCGTTTGCCCGCTCTCACTCTCAATCACTTTGCGCGGGATTGAACATGGTTTTCAGCACATGGATGTCTTAATGGGAGCAATGAAAAGCCTTTCTCCAGAATTCACTCAGGTATCCTCATTTTATGGACACTGGTTTATCAATCTGAGCGGAAAGGTCGCTGGCTCCGGTCATGTGATGGGCATGAATGCCGATGAAGCCGGTTTCAGTATTTGCGGTCAAAGACTGCCGGATTTAATCGGCCCTCCTAAACAGTCTCTTTTCACTCGACTCAGGGGGGGATGGCGTTTTTTCCGTTATCTTTCACAAGCAGACCCCGTTATAGATGCTTTTCAGGCAAAGCTGGATGCTTTTTTCAAGGTACAGCTCCTCAATAATCCGTCAGAGATGATCGCCCATATTGACGATCTGGCGCTGTGGGTACTCGAAGTGGAAGAAATTCATGTTCGCTCATCGTCCACCTCCGCCGTAGCCGGCGGTATCCTTCAGGGCATGATAACCCGTGGCAAGGACCCCACTCAGGAACAGATGGGTGAGATTGCCCTGCTCATGAGCGGAGCAAGCGGAGTGGAGAGCGCATTGTTGGTCGAAGAACTTGAGCAGATAGCCCGCCTGATCGCCTCTGACACTGACACGCTTAAAACATTCAGGACGCTGGATCTGACTGACGCCCACTTATGGCTCAAGACACAAGCGCCGGAATCGGTGCGAGATGCCTTCACCAATTTCCTGAGCCGCCACGGTCATCGAGGCTACAGGGAGCTCTGTGTTCGGGAGCAGGGCTGGGGCGAAAACCCGCTGCCCTTGATTCAAACCCTGCAAGCCAATGTTATGTCGAAGGAACTGCAGACAGCTCCAGCGAAAAAACGCACGCCGATAAAGACGGCAAAGTTGCCAGCCCATGTCAAATGGCTGCTGCCAAAAGTACATAACGGTATCAGGCGGCGAGAACGCACCAAATCCCTGCTCACCTACATCACGCGTGAAATCGGCAAGGCTTATCGACATCTGGGCCATTTGCTGACGAACATTGGCATTTTTCCTGATGACGATCTCGTCTATTTTTTTACCCACGAGGAATTACTCGCCTGCAAGGGTTTGCCGGAGCCCGCAGCCGTCGAACATGCCATCGAAAGACGCAAGGCTATGGACTACCAGAACCGCCTGGAATTTAGCGAAATCTGCCGGGGCAAACCCGTGCCCCTTGTTCACAAAACGGTGAGTAACAAGGAAGGCCTGCTTTTTGGACGCCCGGTGAGCCACGGCGTTGTTGAAGGCATTTGCCGGGTAGCCCGAACGCCCTCAGAGGCGACTGGATTGCAAGCGGGGGAGATACTGATCGCACCGATTACCGATGTTGCATGGACCCCCTACTTCAGCCTGATTGCCGGGTTGGCTACTGATATTGGCAGCTCTGTTTCTCACGGAGCAGTGATTGCGAGAGAATATGGATTACCTGCCGTTGTCAATCTTAAAGAAGCCACAATGCGCTTTCGCAGCGGTGACCGGGCCAGGCTGGATGGCAACAACGGCTCGCTCGAAAAAATATGAGGACACCCGCTTTATGTATACACTCTGTCACATCAATGATATTCCGGAAGGCGGCAGCAAGGGTTTTCAGGCTGGCGAGCTGAACCTGTTTGGCATCAAAAAAGATGCCAGCGTGGTGCTTTACATCAACAGCTGCCCCCACCTTGGAGTACCACTGGAATGGATGCCCGACAAGTTTCTTGACGATGAAGGCTGCTATATTCAGTGCTCTACACATGGTGCGCTTTTCAGTATCGAAAACGGCCAATGTGTTTCAGGCCCCTGTATGCATGAATTCCTTGAAAAAATGCCGTTCCGGATCGAAAACGGATCAATTATCATCGATCTCTAAGCCTGGCAATCAAATACAAACACTACTTCTCATGGTAATTCTGAAGAAAACCTTCTAGGCGTTGTATTGCCTGCTTCAGTCGTGAGATATCACATGTATAGGCAAAGCGTACATGGTGGGCCGACTGATATTCCCCGAAGTCCACACCGGGTGTGATGGCCACCCCGGTCACCTTCAACAGCTGTTCACAAAAGCGTTCTGCATCTTTCGAAAAGGCGGAAATCCCTGCATAGATATAAAAAGCACCTGCAGGCAAACCGTCAAGCTCAAAACCAAGATGCCCGAGCGCCTTGACCAGGTAATCCCTGCGTTCACGAAACAACTGGCAACGGTGCTGTAATTCCCTGTCACATTCGGGTTCAAATGCAGCCAGTGCGGCATACTGCGAAACCGTTGGCGGGGCCAGATACATATTTTGCAAAAGACGATCCAGTGGTTCGACAAAAGCTTCCGGAACAACAGCCCAGCCCAATCGCCAACCGGTCATACCAAAATATTTGGAAAAACTGTTAACAACAAAAGCTTCATCATTTACTTCGAGGACAGTGCGTGGCGAGGCATCGTAAGTAAAGCCCTGATAAATCTCGTCCACAATCAGAAATCCCTGCCTGGTTTCGATAAACTGGCTGATTTCCCGTAATTGATCGAGAGGGGTAACCGCCCCGGTAGGATTCGCCGGTGAAGCCAGCAAAACACCTGCGGTAGTCGCTTGCCAATACGACTGCAACGCTGCCTGATCAATGATGTACCCTTTTTCAGAAGACAAGGGAATAAAACGGCTCTGCCCTCCCATCATGTCAACAAAATGACGGTTACAGGGGTAGCCGGGGTCTGTCATCAATACAGAGCTACCCGGTTCCACCAACAAGGCACACAGCGAAAGCAAGGCAGCAGAAGCGCCGGTCGTAATCACAATACGCTGTGCATCCAGGCTGACACCGAAACGGTTGCGATAGTGATCCGCGATGGCCTGCTTCAATGGCAAAATTCCGGTTGCCGGTGTG
>JAGRJA010000041.1 GCA_020443005.1 Pseudomonadales bacterium | reverse complement strand
CTTATCGGTTTTTGTTCATGTTGTTTGTTGTTGGTTTTTCTGCATTTTTTATGGGCTTCAGGCGTTTTCTTCGCTTGTTCCAGCTGTGAATAACATGCCATCGCCAGAAACCGCGTACCAGTAAATACGAGACTGATGCGCAAAAAATACCGGAAAGCAAGCAGCCCAGCAGTAAAGGCTGCCCGATATGCCGGAGGCTGTTTTGTATGACGTCGTAATCAAATTCATTGGGCAGGTCGATGACAGGTACGCCAAGAAGATGGGCGCCCAATCGGTAACAGAAGAAAAAGAGTGGGGGGATTGTTACAGGATTACTGATCCACACCAGTGTGATGGAAATAGGCAGGTTACAGCGGAAAGCGACAGCACAGAATGCCGCTGACAGTGTTTGCAATGGCAGGGGCAGAAACGCAAAAAACACGCCAATAAAAACGGCGCTGGATACAGAGTGTTTGTTAAGGTGCCAGAGGTTGGGGTCGTGTATCTTTTCACCCAGGGCACTGAGCTTACCGCTCGCAGTAATCCTGTTTCTTTCAGGAATAAAGCGTTTGAACAGCTTGCGAGGCATTTTCAGTTCCCGGATGGTTGAAAAAGTGGAAGCGATTTAAAGGTAAAAACATTAGTTTGGCAATAGCTTATCGTAGATTTCCTTTATTATTAAAGATATTCCTGTTTTGGAAATACTGGTCGGGTGAGTTTTTGTAACGATAGAAAACCCGGTAGTTTCCCGGGGCGATCAATTCTCTGTGAATGTAGCTGGTAATGATCTCCTTGTCTTTGTTCAGGGCGTAAACAGAGGGAGAAATTGCCAGATGATAATACCTGGCTAAGGCTTTGTTGACGGGGCACAGTGCGATACTGCTGAGCACTTCATCTTCAGTGAAAGGCTGAAGAAGATTCAGCACAATTGCATAAGCATTTTTTCGATGATTGATTGAAAAAAGATTTGCTGGATCCTTGCGGGCTTTATCAAAGGGACATTCCCCGGCATTTTGGGTAACAGTAATGCCTTTCGTGGCATCATCAACGAGTGCATAAAGGCTGTAATAACCTCTTTTTTCGGTGGCGAACAGAAAACGATCTGTGTTGCCAATCATGTAGGCAGACGAGCGGCCTATATCACCGTCTTCCAGCCACAGAAGGTAACTGCTGATCAGTTCCCGATCAGTTTTTTCTGCAATAGCGCTGTTTTCGATATAACTTGAAACATTCAGCAGTATGGCCAGAAGGAGGGCAATTCTCGTTTTCAGTGTGGGGCCCTGAGATGAAAATACTCGCGGATTCGCTTTTGTTGAATCGCTGCAGAGCCAAACCAGGGCGATGACAAAAATAAAGGCAGCATACATTTTATAGCGAGGTGTCAAAGCAGCTTCAAGCCCGAAAACTATCGTTGGTATCAGGGCAATACTTAACGAGGTGAGCAAGAAGAATAACAGCGGGTAGATTGCAGGTTGATTGAGCTGTTTTGACCTGAGAATTTTTGTGAGCAGAATGGTGAAAACACTGGCCCCGGTTAAACCGGCCAGGTAAAACCCAAAAGGCATTTCAGCAGTGAAGCCAGTGCTGCCGAGATAAATGAAAAAGCCGGGAATGGCTTTCCACGCAGTGCTGAACACGAGTGGAAGCAGCTCTGTCAGCTGTACATCGGATTTTGATGCAGGGTCATGAATAAAAATAAACAGGCCAATGACAATTACCTGAACAATAAACCAGAGCATAAACTGCCTGCTCAGTATTTTCTGATATTGTTTGTAAATGATGAGGCTGCCAATCAGCCCCGTTATAAAACCATTGCTTTGACTGAAGACTGCAAGAAAATAACAAAGTATGGCCAGGCTGAAATAAATGCGCCCACCTTTGATTAAACACAAAAAACAACTGAGCGAGAAAAAGATAACGGCCTGATTGGAAATGGCCGTCATTGCCCAGAGGGTACTTTCCCAGAATGCCAGATTGACACAGCACAGAAAAACAAATGAAAAAATGTTGGCTTTGAGAGGGTGGTTTTTGAAAAAAAGCCAGAAAATAAAGGCTGAACCGATGAAAAAGAAATTACCTATAAAAATGAGATGGCGGAAATTGATTTCATCAAATATTGAAAAATAGCCGAGAAAAATTGCATGGTTT
>JAGRJA010000516.1 GCA_020443005.1 Pseudomonadales bacterium | reverse complement strand
AACTTCATCAAGCTCGATCGGTGTATCAATGAGCCAACTGCAAAAACGGTGCCAAATTGACATTCCACTGGCAATCCCCAGCAAGGCCAGCTCCCCCATCTGCTCGGCACTTCTGACATCCGTATCGTAAAAATAGACCGCCTGCAAATTGCTTTTGCCCGGAGAAATTCGCAAAGGCCAACCCTGGGGGTGACGGCTGTGCCTTCTGAGAGATACCTGTTGAGGATTTCTCGTGGTTTTCAGTATTTCATTGAAGTCCGCAGCGCGATTAATGGCATGCTCAAGATTTCGACAATTGATCAAGGTGTAACTCATCATCCTGAAAGTACCCAAGGGCCTTACACCCTGGGCATGCAATCCAAAGGATTCATCCTGAACAATCCACATCGCCCACTGGTAAAGCCGGCTATAACACATTGCCGGTATTTCGGTTTTATCCTCGTTAATCGGGTCAAGGGGGTCAAAAGGCAATTCAACCGCCTCGATAATAGCCGGCAGGTCACACCCCTGGCTGTCCAGATAACTCAACAGGGATCGCACAAAGCGAGTGGGCACATGGGAATCGGATGCAAAACTACCGGCTTCACGCATAATTTTTTTGTCAATAAAAACGGCTTTTTATGTTACAAAAAAAAGAGGGTTGCGTCATCAAACACAACCCTCTTTTTTGTGCCCAGGCGCTCTACTGAACAAGAACACCAAACGATCAGCAATTAACCTCTGGCGGCCCTGGCGACCTTCAGACCAAACATGGTCACCAACTCTCGCTGAACCTCATTCACCCCACCACCGAAAGTCATTGTCTGGCATTTTCGATACCCCTCTTCGAGTCTGCCCTGCACAGCACAACCTTTATGCTTGCGACGAATCAATCCGGCTGCTCCGACAACATCCAGCATGAGGCGATAACACTCGATTGCCGATTCTGTAACATAAATCTTCATTGCTGATGAATAAGCGGGATCAGGCGCTCCCGAC
Organism: Pseudomonadales bacterium; assembly: GCA_020443005.1. Classification (GTDB taxonomy): domain Bacteria; phylum Pseudomonadota; class Gammaproteobacteria; order Pseudomonadales; family UBA7239; genus JAGRJA01. The sequence goes on along the minus strand of JAGRJA010000516.1, from coordinate 4,846 downwards.
TGCATCTGGTAAATCATTCGTGAATTGATAATGCGCATCGCTTTAAGGCGTGCATAGCATTCTGCAATTCCGCTTTGCACCCATTCCTCGTCAATCACCCGGTTACCACCCTGTAGCTCTTCCCTTGTCCAATCGAGAAAGAACTGAAAGTCACGCTGACACCACACACCAATTGCCGCCAGACCAACCCTCTCGTGGTTAAGCTGAGATGTAATCAGGTGCCATCCCTTGTTCAGCTGGCCCACAAGATTGCTTTGCGGAACACGCACATTATCGTAGTAACTCATACAAGTGGGAACAGCGCCAACGGTCTGGATGTGCGCATAGGAGAAACCCTCTGCCGTGGTGGGCACAATGATCATACTGATACCCTTGTGCTTGGGAGCCTCTTTGTCCGTCCTTGCTGCCAGCCAGATATAATCGGCGTTATCAGCACCACTGGTGAACACCTTGGTTCCGTTGATGACAAAATCATCACCGTCAATTTCTGCCGAAGTTGTCAGAGAAGCCAGGTCAGTACCGGCACCCGGTTCTGTATAACCAATCGCGAAATGAATCTCGCCTCTGGCGATTTTCGGTAAAAACGCCTTCTTGTGCTCTTCAGAACCATGCTCCATCAAAGCCGGACCCACTGTTCCCAGCGTCACAAAAGGAATAGGCGCACCGGCTATATAGGCCTCTTCGAGAAATGCCAGTTGTTCCGCCTGACTACGCCCCTGGCCACCGTACTCTTTCGGCCAACCCAGGGCCAGCCAGCCATCCTCTCCAATTTGCCTGACCGTATCTCTGAAAATTTGCCCGCTCTCTACTGCATGACAACCTTCAAAAACCTCCGGAGTGATGATTTTGGCAAAATAGGCCTTCAGCTCTTTCCTCAGTTCCTTGACTTCTTTGGACTCATCGACAAACATTTATGACACCTTTTATGAATTGAATAGTGCTTGCTTCAATAAATACGCAAATAAAACAAAAATCGATCATCGGGCCACCAGAACATAGTCATTTAACAGCCTCGATTGCGAAAGACATTTTCACAGACTAACGGATGTTAGCTTTTATGCAATAGGCCGTCGATCAGGATATACCCTAAAACAAAGCACTTTAATCCCGATGGAATTTTGTATAGATTGACATCCTCAAACAACCAGCCGCGTCGGGAAATTACTGAGTGAGAACTGATCCGGTTTCTGGCAATATCCGTAAAATCAAAACCACTTGAAATATGCTCTGAGGTTACTCAATGGAATTTTCCTTTTCTGAAGAACAAGTGCAGATAAAGGATCTGGCAAACCAGATTCTGCGAGACAACTGCACTGATGATTTCCTGATGTCTTTCAGCAAGAGCGGGGAACTCTACAGCCAACAATTATGGCAATTGTTTGCAGAGTCCGGCCTTTTGGGAATGGCGATTCCAGAAGCCTACGGTGGTTCGGGTTTCGGTTTAACTGAACTGTGCCAGATGCTGGAAGAACAAGGGCGGCATGTTGCACCGATTCCGCTTCTTCCCAGTCTGGTTCTCGGCGGTTTACCAATTGCCCGCTTCGGTTCAGAAGAGCAGAAAAATTCATATCTCCCCGGCCTTGCCGCTGGTGAAAAAATCCTGACCGCTGCAATAGCAGAGGAAACCATGGCAACAGCTATGCGAGCTTCATGCACTGCCGAACAAACGGGAGAAATGTGGACTCTCAATGGGGAGAGGATTGCCGTACCTTATGCCGAACAAGCGGCTGCCATGCTTACAATCGCAGAAACAACTGAAGGCAAGGCCGTTTTCATTGTAGAAAAAACCGCTTCAGGTATAAGCACCGAATATTGCGATAGCGCCAACCATGAACCGCTTTATGCTGTAACATTCAACAATACTGCTGCCCGGCTTCTCGGCTCGACTGGGCAAGGCGATGAGATCATCAATTTTATGCTGAACAATGCAAAAGTTGCCGCCTGTGCCACCATGATCGGCATCACTGAGGAAGCCCTGAAACGCACAGCCGAATACACTTCAGAAAGGAAGCAGTTTGGCACATCCATTTCCAGCTTTCAGAACACCACCATAAAACTGGCAGATTGTTATATCGACATCGAGTGCCTCCGCTCTACATACTACGAAGCAATGTGGAAACTGGACAACGACTACAAGGCCGATGACGAAGGTAAAACAGCAAAGTGGTGGGCCTGTATTTCCGGGCACAGGGTAACCCATATCGCTCAACATTTGCATGGAGGCATCGGCGCAGATATCGAATACCCGCTTCACCGGTACTATATCTGGTTCAAGCAAATGGATCTCGCTACAGGGGGCGGCAACAAACAACTGGCAGAGCTGGGAGCCCTTCTGGCACAAGACAACGCATTAAACCTGCTCCCGGAAACAGCTTAAGCGAACGCACCCGGAACGGCAGAGCTGTCAAACTGCCGTTTCGGGAATCCCCCTGACAACACCTGTCACTTCATCCAGCCTCGCTTTACGGGCTTAACATTCTTGAGGGAAATCAGTTTTTGCTCATATTCAGACTATTTTTTATGTCTACCCCTCAAAACGCTTGCGCTTTGAAAAAAAAAATCTAAAATTCGCGTTTCCTAGTTACCAATTGGTTTTTTTATGCTTCCCTGTCGAATAGACAGTTTTTCTTAGCCCACATTGCCCACCCTCTGGTTGGTAGTGTGATTGGGAATAACGACATTACCGTACACAAAAGGAGTGGGATACATGCATCCAGATGTCTCTCGAGGTCTTTCCTATAACATTGAATCGTCTGCTGAAGCAGAAACCAATGTTATCAGTCCAGCAAAATGGCCCTCACACAACCAGCACAATGCTCACAGTGATGAGCCACAGGACCATTTCATAACCCGCAACGGAGTAACCTTTGCCGGGACACACCTCATTCTGGATCTCTGGGATGCCACCCGGCTTGACGATCTTGAACTGATGGAAAGTGCCATGCGCGACTGTGTAGCCGCCTGCAAGGCAACATTGCTTCATATCCATCTCCATCATTTTACACCGAATGGTGGTATTTCCGGCGTCGCCGTTCTGGCGGAGTCTCATATCAGCGTTCACACCTGGCCAGAACGGGGCTTTGCTGCTTTTGACATTTTCATGTGTGGCGATTCCCAGCCTGAAAACGCCATTTCAGTCCTCAAACAAGCATTTTCGCCACGAAAAATGAACATCGTTGAAGAATTGCGCGGGGTAAGCCGTTGATGGAACGCTTTATCGAGACGCTCTATGACAGCTGGGGACAACAGTACTCAATCGATAAAATCTATTTTGAGAACAAGACAGATCACCAACACTTGATGATCTTCCATAACGCCCGATTCGGGCGAGTCATGGCACTTGATGGTGCTGTGCAAACCACAGAGAAAGACGAGTTTATCTACCATGAAATGATGACCCATGTACCCATTCTTGCCCACGGAAATGTCCGCAGGGTACTGATCATTGGTGGCGGGGATGGAGGCATGTTGCGAGAGGTCTTGCGCCACCCGGGTATTGAGCATGTCACCCAGGTCGAGATAGATCAACAAGTCATAGAAATGTGTAAAACCTACTTCCCGAAGCATTCCTGCGGCGCTTACGATGACCCGCGCGTTAATATCGTGATTGACGATGGCCTGAACTTCATCAAGACCAATACAGAAAAGTTCGACATTGTTATTACCGATTGCACCGACCCTATTGGTCCGGGCGAATCACTGTTCACCAGTAGCTTCTATGAAGGCTGTGCAAACGCCTTGACCGAAGAGGGTATTTTTGTGGCCCAGAATGGCGTGTGTTTTATGCAGCTCGATGAAGTCACAACAACAGCCAAAAGACTTGCCCCCTATTTTGCGGACTGTCACTTCTACAATGCAGCTGTACCAACCTATGTTGGCGGGGCGATGACTTTCGCCTGGGCTAGCCATAACCCTGTACACCGAACAAAAACAACTGACATTATCGAAAAAAACTTCAAGAACAGCGGCATCAAAACCCGCTTTTACAACCCTGCCTTGCATGTTGGCAGCTTCGCTCTCCCACAGTATGTTCTCGAGGCATTGCAGTCATGAAGAACTCTTTAAGTATTGAACCGGTTGAATCAGGCGCATATTACCGATCTCTGGTTGAGCAATACGGTTCCGCCTTATTATTACTCGACTGTAATGCAGTCAGGGAACAGTACCGTCAACTTCGCGAGGCACTGCCTGGTGTCGATTTCTTCTATGCCATAAAATCATTACCACACCCCGATGTACTCGACACATTAGTGCAGGAAGGTGCCGGTTTCGATATTGCCACCAGTGGCGAGATTGAAATCGTACGACAATTACCCATTTCACCGCGTCGAACAATTCACACTCACCCGATAAAGCGCAACAAGGATATTCGCGACGCGCTCCGTTTTGGCTGCACCACTTTTGTCGTCGATAACATTGAAGAAATCAAGAAGTTCGCTGATTTCAAACACCGTGTCGGGCTATTGTTACGCATTTGCTTCCGCAACCCCAATGCCACTGTTGATCTTTCAAAAAAGTTTGGCTGCCCGCCTGAAGAAGCGCTGACCCTGCTGCACGAATGCAAAAGACTAGGGCTGCATGTCAAGGGGTTTTCCTTTCATGTAGGCTCCCAGTGCCAGACTGCAGAGAGTCATGTCGAAGCCATTAAATCCTGCAAGGCACTGTTTGAACGGATTGCTGAAGACGACACGATTGACCCACCCAGCATTCTTGATATTGGCGGAGGCTTCCCGGTTAATTACAACGATAATCAGGTTTCTATTCTTGATTTTTGCCAGCCAATCAGGGCGGCCCTGGCCGAACTACCCCCTTATGTCAGGGCGATTGCAGAGCCGGGGCGCTTTTT
>JAGRJA010000515.1 GCA_020443005.1 Pseudomonadales bacterium | reverse complement strand
TGCCTGGGCAACGGCAGAGTGGGAGCATGTCGCGACGCTGAATGTAGACAGTGACCACGATCGTGACTTGCTGCTTCGTAACACTGTTAGCGGAAAATGGCGTGTTTTTTACACCGCCAATGGCCAGGTTCAGGGTTCTGCTCCCTTGAATCTCTATACATCGCAGGATTACCAGTTCCAGGCCGCTCTCGATGTTGATGGTGATGGTGATCAGGATATTCTTCTGCGCAGTGTCAGTACCGGGCAATGGCGGCTTTTTGTCATGCAGTCAGGCAGTGTTCTCTCTGTTCAACCCTTTCCGCTCTGGTTGAGCGGTGATTATGTGTTAGCCGCAGCAGCTGATCTTGATGGTGATTACGATGATGATGTGCTGTTGCGCAACACGGTCAATGGTGGCTATGTACGCTTTGAAGTGGAATCTGCTGCCATCGTCAGTAGTTCGCCTTTTTTTCAGCTCTATAATTCTCTGGATTACCAGTTACAGGTGGGTGCAGATTTCGACGGTGACGGGGATGAAGATATCCTGTTGCGCAACCAGCTGACGGGAAAATACTACCTGTTTACGGTTGAAAACAACCTTGTCACCTCGGCAGCCCTGTACCCGATTGATCGCGATTTCGCTTCTGAGGGGGATTTCAACGGAGATGGTCTTGTCGAAGTGCTGACTAGAAGCAACCTCGGTACCTGGTATCGCTGGATTGGTGGCAACTCGGTCCATATCCTGTATGACATGCCCAACGACACAAACTGGCAGATTCGTCGTTAGTCGCCTGTATGGGCACACCCTTTTCAAGGCCAAAAAAAACCGCCATCGCTGGCGGTTTTTTGTTTCAGGTTTCGCGAGTTATACGCGCATGAACTGGCCACCATCGACATTCAGTACCACGCCGGTAATCCATGAAGCCTCATCAGACAGCAGGAAGAGGGCGGCATTAGCCATGTCATCCGGTGTGCCAAGGCGCTTGATGGGCATGCTTTTCACCAGTTCGTCGGCATAATCGCCCGCGGTGTTGCGCAGTGCGGCTGTTTCGGTCGGGCCGGGTGCAATGGCATTTACCCGAATCTTGCGCCAGCCGAGTTCATTGGCCATTGATGTGGTAATACCGTTTACCGTCAGTTTGGCAACACCGTAGAAGCCGGTGTGCATCCACGCTGCCGTTGAACTCTGGTTAACAATGGCGCTGCCTTTGGGCATGTGCGGTGCGCAGCCACGGGTCATCAGTACACAGCCGTGGGCGTTGACTGCCATAAACTTGTTCAGGTAGTCGATGTCGACATTCATGTAACCTTCGATTTTCATGTTGCCGAAGATCGCGGCATTGTTCACAAGGTAATCAATCTTGCCGAAGGCTTCCTGGGCCGCATTACCGCAATCAATGCAGGATTGCTCGTCAGAAACATCGGTTTTGCAAAAAATGGCTTCACCGCCAGCCTGCTTGATTTCATCGGCTACGCGTTGGCCCTGTTCTTCATTGATTTCGGCAACCACCACCTTCATGCCTTCGTTGGCAAAACGCTTGGCATAACCTTCGCCAATGCCACCACCGGCACCGGTTACAACAACAACTTTTCCTGTGAAATCTGTCATGGGTTTCTCCTGATCTTTATTCGGGGTTAGAAAACGGGTTTGTCTGTCAGCGTGTTGGGGCGTATCTCGATGAAGTCGACATAAGTTCCCTTGGGATAAGTAAAGCAATGCGCGAGTGATTCGGCCACGGTTTCCACCGCCATCCAGCCGTCAATATGCGGGCCTTTTTTTTGCCAGGCACGAATGGCAAGTGTCAGCTTTTCCATATCCCAGCCTGCACCGAACTCGGTGGTGATGGCACCGGGGCTGAACACACTCACACCGATGCCATCTTCTCTCAGCTCACTGCGCAACTCGATGCTGAAACGCTCGACGGCGGCCTTGCTCGAAGAATAAATGGAAAGATGAGACATCTCGTCGGTGCTGCGCGCACTGGCAGAGGACACATTCACAATCAGCGGATCATCGCCCTTGCGCAGCAGCGGGATAGCGTATTTGCAGCAGAGCACGGTGCCGGTGAAGTTGGTGTTCACCTGCATCATCAGTTCGCTGGCGGGCAAATCCTCAATCCGGTTTGGCCTTGCCAGCCCGGCATTGTTGATCAGCCCATCCAGCTTGCCAAACTGCTGGTCGATGGCCTGAAAGGTGTTGGCCAGACTTTCATCGTTGGCGATATCCACCGAAAATGCCGTGGCTTTATCCTTGCCGATAATCTCTACCGCTTCATCCAGAGCCTGCTGGTTGCGTGCCAGCAGAATCACTTTGGCACCCATCATCGCCAGAGCCTTGGCTGTCGCGAGCCCGACACCCTGCGAGGCGCCGGTGATAGCGATCACCTTGCCGTTCAGTGCTGTATTTAATTTTGCCATCTTGCTTGTCTACTCAAATCAGGAAGCCGGAATGGCAACTGTCTTGATTTCAAGGTATTCCTCAAAACCTTCAACACCCATCTCGCGGCCTACGCCACTCTGCTTGTAGCCACCGAAAGGGGAATCCGGTGCAAAAAAGCTCGATCCATTGATGTTCATGGTGCCGGTGCGAATACGCCGTGCCATTTTCAGTGCGCGATCCTGATCACCCGAAAAAACCGAACCGGAAAGCCCGTAAATCGAATCATTGGCAATGCGAATGGCATCTTCATCATCTTCATAAGCGATCACACACATCACCGGCCCGAAAATTTCTTCCTGCGCAATCGTCATGTCATTGCTGACATCGGCAAAGATGGTGGGTTTGATATAATAGCCGGGGTAATTGGTATCGCGTTCACCGCCTAATACCAGGCGGGCACCTTCTTTCTTGCCGATTTCGATGTAATCGAGAATGCGGTTCATCTGCCGTTCACTCACAACCGCACTCATCATGTCATTAAGGCTTTGCGGGTCGCCATACTTCATACCACCGAGGTAGCTTTTGAGAATCTCAACACCTTCTTCGTAGCGCGATTTGGGTAGCAAAAAGCGGGTAGGGATAGCGCAGCCCTGGCCGGCGTGGAAACATACCGCCATGCCGGTCAGCAGCCCCATGCCGAAGTCGGCATCATCGAGCACGATATGGGCAGATTTTCCACCGAGTTCGAGAAATACCTTCTTGATGG
>JAGRJA010000514.1 GCA_020443005.1 Pseudomonadales bacterium | reverse complement strand
TAATCATTCATCTGGGATGCATGTCACCATGCACCTCGTGCGACCTACCCGAACCCGGCGCGGACCACGCCAACGGGTTCCTATTTGGTCTTGCTCCAGACGGGGTTTGCCGTGCCACACACTGTTACCAGGTGCGCGGTGCGCTCTTACCGCACCCTTTCACCCTTACCGGCCAGCCAAAGCTGGCTTGGGCGGTCTGCTCTCTGCTGCACTTTCCGTAGGCTCGCGCCTCCCAGGCGTTACCTGGCGTCTTGTCCTGTGGAGCCCGGACTTTCCTCCCCCCTTGCCCCTGAAGCGAACTTCAAAAACAAAAGCAGCGATTACCCGGCCGACTCGCGGGGGTGATTTTACGGCACAGTGAAAAGGATAGCGAGGTGAAACCCGTTTTTATTAAGAAGGTGGCAATTCGTATAAGTCGCGCACACAGCTTGACCTGTGCTCTGCACTCTTACCAACCGGAATAGCCGAGCCGGTAAAAAGCTAGCGAAAGCTGGCGTTTATTTTCTGCAAGGCTTCGCTACCGGGGCAAAGAACGGATTCCCCCAACTGATTGAGCGGGGTTTCCGTGGTATTCATCATGGCATGCACATCGTCGCTGTTCTGGTCGATATACATCAAGCCTGTTAGCACTTCGCCCTGAAGCTCTGCTTCACGCAATACTCGCAATGCTTCCACCCTGTCCATCGGGTTGTGATTGCGGGATGCCTTTTTCAAGCGCATCACTGAGCCGTCGTGCAGGGTTACATCGTGCAGCGTACCCTCTTCATACTCTGCCGTTATTTCATCTTTCAGCGGGATGAAATCTACGGCACCGGTGGCCTGAATGTGGTCACGCACAAAATCGTAGCTGCGTGTGGAACCGTTATGATTATTGAAGGTGACGCAAGGCGAAATGATATCAATAAAGGCAAAGCCCTTGTGCGCCATTGCAGCTTTCAACAGTGGAACCAGCTGAGTTTTATCGCCGGAGAAACTGCGCGCCACAAAAGTTGCTCCGAGCTCAATGGCGATAGATGTCAAGTCAATCGATTCGTAAGGGTTTACGGCCCCCTTTTTACTTTTGGAACCTTTGTCGGCTGTGGCTGAGTCCTGCCCTTTGGTCAAGCCGTAGCAGCCGTTATTTTCAACAATATAAAGCATATTGAGACCACGGCGCACCACATGAGCAAACTGTCCCATACCAATTGAAGCGGTATCGCCATCGCCGGACACGCCAACATAGAGCAGATCCTGATTGGCCATATTGGCGCCGGTGGCTACCGAGGGCATACGCCCGTGAACAGAATTGAAACCGTGTGACTGACCGAGAAAATAGGTGGGCGTTTTTGAAGAACAGCCGATACCGGAGAGCTTGGCCACCTTGTGCGGTTCAATCGACAGCTCAAAACAGGCTTGAACAATTGCCGCCGAAATGGAGTCATGACCACAACCGGCGCACAGCGTGGAGAGAGAACCCTCGTAATAACGCTGGGTATAACCCAGACTGTTTCTGGGGGTGGCAGGGTGTTCAAAACGGCTGCGGATATAAGACATGCTCAGCTCTCCTGCTTGTGTTGATGTATCGGTGTCACTGAAGCCAGCGGTGGCTCAACCCTACCCAGTTGCCGCTGTATCTCATTGACAATTTGTGTGGCCGTAATCGGCATACCATCATAATTAAGAACAGAAAGCAGCTTGGTGCAGGGCACATGGTTTTCGATCATCAACAGGCTACGCAACTGTGCATCACGATTTTGCTCTACCACAAACACCTTGTCGTGCGCTGCAATAAAATCATCAATATCACGGTTAAACGGAAAAGCCCGAATGCGCATGGCATCCATTTTCTCGCCCTGTTCTTTCAGCGCTGCTATCGCCTCATTTACCGCATGGCTGCTGGTACCAAAATAAAGCATGCCGATACGAGCATCATTGTTATGGCTAAGCTCGGGCTTGTGCACATAGTGCTTGGCGGTTTCAAACTTTTTGATCAGCCTATCCATGTTCTCAACATATTTTTCGCCATCTTCGGTATAAATCGCTTTGGTATCGCGCGATGTACCGCGGGTAAAAAACGCGCCTTTTTGCGGATGGGTGCCGGGGATGGTGCGATAACAGATACCATCACCATCAACATCGGTATAGCGCCCAAAATCACTGATTGCTTCCAGTTGTTCGGCATTCAGCACCTTGCCCCGTTTGTATTTTCTTTCATCGTCCCAGTCGAAGGGTTCACTCATGTGATCATTCATACCGAGATCAAGATCACTCATAACAATAACAGGTGTTTGCAGTTGTTCGGCGAGATCAAAGGCATCTGCAGTCATTTCAAAACATTCTTTGGGTGTTGAGGGGAACAACAACACATGTTTTGTGTCACCGTGAGAGGCATAGGCGGCGCAAAGAATGTCAGATTGCTGGGTGCGGGTCGGCATGCCTGTTGACGGGCCGGCACGCTGTACATCAATCAGCACGGCCGGAATCTCGGCAAAATAGGCCAAGCCGAGAAACTCGCTCATTAACGAAACACCGGGGCCGCTGGTCGCTGTAAAGGACCGGGCGCCGTTCCAGTTGGCACCGATCACCATGCCAATCGCAGCCAGTTCATCTTCAGCCTGAATAATGGCAAAGTTCTTTTTGCCACTTGCAGGATCGACACGTAAACGGTTGGCGTATTTGTCAAAGGCATCCACCACCGATGTTGAAGGTGTAATCGGGTACCAGGCAGCCACTGTGGCACCACCGTAAATAGCGCCCAGTGCGGTTGCTGTATTACCGTCAAGCATAATCGCATCACCGACTTTATCGCGGCGATGAATTTTCAAACCCAGCGGGCACTGAAAATGTTCCTGCGCGTATTTGTAACCCAGCTCCAGCGCATGAATATTCGAGGAAATCAGCTTTTCCTTGCTGCGGAACTGCTCCTGTATCAGGTCGACAAACACCTGGAACTCCATGTCGAGCAAGGCACACAATGCGCCGATATAAATAACATTCTTGAATAACTGGCGCTGCCGGGCATCGGTATATTCTCGAATACAGATTTCCATCAAGGGAATGGCAATAAAATGTATATCGTCACGCTGCAGTGATGGATCGAGCGGCTTGGTAGAATCGTAGAGAAAATAACCGCCACTTTGCACCTCGGCGATGTCTTTTTGCATGGATTGCGGGTTCAGCGACACCATGAAATCCACTGCGCCACCACGACGACCGAGATAACCCTGCTCGTTAATGCGCACCTGATACCAGGTGGGCAAGCCCTGAATGTTGGAAGGAAAAATATTGCGCGCACTGACCGGCACACCCATACGAAACACGGCTTTGACAAACAGGCCATTGGCGCTGGACGATCCGGTGCCGTTTACATTGGCAAACTTGATAACGAAATCATTGACGGCAGCTATCGGGTTCATGCCTGCTCCGTGGAAGGTTTGCAACCGGCTTTGGTTACACTGTAAAAGAATTTCTGCATATCCCAGGCGGCAGTCGGACAGCGCTCGGCACACAAACCGCAATGCAGGCACACATCCTCATCCTTGACCATCACCCTGCCGGTTTTTACGGTATCGGACACATACAGTGGCTGCTCCAGGTGAGTGGCTGGCTGCAGCAGACTCTGTCGCAAAGCTGATTCGTCATCGTTATTCATGACGAAGGTGATGCAGTCTGTCGGGCAAATATCCATACAGGCATCACATTCGATACATTTGGCTTCCGTAAAAACGGTTTGCACATCACAGTTGAGACAGCGCTCTGCCTCCTTGTAACCGGTGGGCAAATCAAAACCGAGCTCCACTTCCAGCAAACGGTCTTTCAGCGCCTTGTCCTTTTCAGCATGCGGTACCGCGTAGCGCACATCATGGGAAACCGGGCTGTCGTAGCTCCATTCGTGAATACCCATTTTCTGACTGACCAGATTGGTGCCGGGTGCAAGACGCTGTTTGACATCCTCACCCTTGCAGAACAGATCAATCGAAACAGCGGCCTGATGCCCTTGAGCGACAGCGGTAATCACATTTTCCGGGCCAAAAGCAGCATCGCCTCCAAAAAACACCTTTGGCAAGGTCGACTGGAAAGTGGTTTTATCCAGCGTTGGCATATCCCACTGATCAAACTCGATACCAAGATCGCGCTCAATCCACGGAAAGGAATTTTCCTGCCCGACCGCCATCAGCACATCGTCACATTCGAAGGTGACCAGCGGCTCACCGGTAGGTAGCAGCGAGCGTTTGCCGTTCTCATCGTAAACGGCTTCCACTTTTTCAAACTGCATACCGACCAGTTTGCCGTTTTCCACCAAATAGGCCTTGGGCACATGGTTATTGTAGAAAGGGATGTCTTCAGCCATGGCGTCGTCTTTTTCCCAGGGCGAGGCTTTCATATCTTCAAAGGGACTGCGCACAACTATTTTGACATCCTTGCCGCCAAGCCTTCGGGCTGTACGGCAACAATCCATGGCCGTATTGCCGCCGCCGATAACCAGCACTTTTTCACCAATGCTGGCAGTATGCTCAAAAGCGACACTGGCGAGAAATTCAATGCCAATCTGTATATTGGCCGCGGCTTCTTCCCTGCCGGGCAGGTTGAGATCCTTGCCGCGGGGCGCACCGGTGCCTACAAAAATGGCGTCATAATCTTTCTCCAGCATCTCCTTCATGCTGGATACATAATGCTGATAGTGGGTAACAACGCCCATATCGGTAATAAAATTCACCTCTTCGTTAAGCACAGAGGCGGGCAAGCGGAACGAGGGAATCTGGCTACGCATCATGCCACCGCCGGCAATCTGTTCATCGTAAAGGTCGATACTGTAGCCAAGCGGCATCAGGTCACGCGCAACAGTAAGAGAAGCAGGGCCACCACCAATCAGCGCAATGCGCTTGCCATTTTTCTTCTCGGGGATGGGGGGCATCAGGCTTTTTACATCACCCTTGTTGTCGGCTGCCACACGCTTCAGGCGGCAGATGGCCACCGACTCTTCATCCACGCGTCCCCGACGGCAGGCCGGCTCACAGGGCCGGTCGCAGGTTCTGCCCAATACACCGGGAAAGACATTGGACTCCCAGTTCACCATATAGGCATCGGAATAACGTTGCTGGGCGATGAGACGAATGTAGTGAGGAACGGGGGTATGTGCAGGACAAGCGTACTGACAATCCACCACCCGGTGAAAAAATTCAGGATCAGATATATCTGTGGGCTTCAATACGGGCTCCCGTATTCTGAGCGGAAAACAATTTAAAAGCGGGAAAGCACCCCTGATTTTTAACTATTTTCTGTTACAACAAACACGAAAATACCAAACCTTCGTGCCCCCAATTGCCGATAACAACTGGAGGAAAAGCTTATTAAAAAAAACCGGCCAAAGAAAGCATTAATTACCGAAGTGATTTATTGGCAGAGCAGATTTTCAATGCGGGCAATATCTCGGCCCACCTGCCAGGGGTCATCCCGATAATAGAATTCATTAAAAAGGTAAGGCTTACCCAGCCTGCCCTCGAACAGCTCACCACCTTCCGGGTTTTGCCCCAGGTAAGTGGGTTGCTGAATATCTGCCGGAAATTCGGCGGGTGACGGTTGGCTGACATCAATAACCGGCTTGCCATTCAACCACAGGGTCACGATTGACTTGTCGATTTCTGCGTTGAGTTTTGAGCGCAGGTAATAGGTGGTTAAAACCAGCTTGTTACACAGCGTGCTGCCAAGGGGAAGCTTTGCAGATTCAAAAGTTTCATCATTGAGCGTCAGCTTCAATGTGGCGTCGGGTGTCAGCTTCAGTGACCATTGCGCAGCTTGATTAGCCAGCATCTGCCCGGTCACAGGCGCCTTGTGGGGAAATTCGAGATCAACCGCAAAAGTGAAGCCCCCGAAACCGGGGGTGCGGCGCATACTGTC
>JAGRJA010000513.1 GCA_020443005.1 Pseudomonadales bacterium | reverse complement strand
GCCTGGCGCAGCCGTTCCCCGATTGCCAGCGCCAGCCTTGAAAAGAAGGCTGTCGCCACCGTACCGTTTCCGCTGAAGTGCTTATCAAAATCTTTCCGGCTCAATTCGAAGAGGCGACAGTCCCCCTTGGCAACCGCATCGGCTGACCGCTGCTTCTGATCAAGAAAAGACAGTTCCCCGAAAAAATCGCCCCGGCAAATTGTGGCCAGGTGGTGAACATGATTTTCCATGGCCAACAGAATGCGTATTTCCCCCTGACAGACCAGAAACAACTCGTCCCCTTTATCACCTTGGGCAAAGAGTTTTTCTCCTGCTTTTAGTGTCCGTGACTTAAGCACCGAAGCAATTTCAGTCAATGTCTCTTCATCCATGCCGGCAAACAGCTCAAACTCGGCAGCACTTAACTGGCAAAGGCTATCGCGCTCCAGCAGATTGGCGCTCTTCAGGATTTCATCCTCCATCCATTCCAGCGCACCTTCGAGTGTCTCTGCAACCATTACACTGTTTTCAGCGGCCTTTGAACCGAGACTGACCGGGAACAACTGAAAACTGCGCTCCTCAATCATGCCTCGAGGCAAACCGCTGAACAGCAATTGGCCACCCCGCTCGGCGAGACGCAATTGCATTTGCCTGAACAGATTGGCAGCGGTGTAATCCATGGATTGCACCCGGCGCATATCCAGCAAAATAAAGCGGCAAGAGGCAAGCTCCTGCTCTAGCTGGGTAAACAACTGGTCGGTCGTACCAAAAAACAGATTGCCCTGTAATTCACAAAACAGCGCCTGCTCGCCAAGCGTTGACAAGGCTTCTCTCTGTTCGACCAGTCGCCGCGTTTTTGAGGAATGCTGATTCAGGTGAAATTTGCGGCGCAGCACGCTTCCCTGCACCTGTTCACGAATAAAGAGCAGTATTGCCAGTGCCACGCCGGCACCGGCTGCAGCGATCAAATCCACGGTAACCGCCACCAGCACCACACTGGCGATAACCAGAAAGTCGGTACGACCTGAAGGATACCGGAGTAAACGAAACATGGTCTTGTCGAACATGCGCCAGGCAATCACCATCAGAATACCGGCAAGTGTCGCTATTGGCACCCAGGCAATCAGTGGCGTCAAGAACAGAATGGCAAGCAATACCAGTCCACCCTCAATAGCGCCGGAATACGGTGAGTGGCCACCACTCGTCACATTCACCAGCGTCGGCCCCATGGTTCCCGCTCCCGGCATGCCGCCCACCAGAAAAGAGGCAATATTACCAACACCCTGACCCATCAATTCACGATCGGAGTGGTGCCGCGAGCGCGTCAGTGCATCGAGGCTGACACAGGTTTTCAGGGTATCGACAGACAGCAAAACACCCAGCGTGAGCGCAGGTACCAGTATCAGCTTCAATGAACTGAACTCTACACTCAGCAGTGAACTCACACGCTGGGTCATCATCTGGAACAGGGAAACATCCGACTCCAGTGAACCGATAATCAGGGTATTACCCTGAGCAACCAGCAATTCAGGGCAAGCCACCATTGCCACAAGAAAGTAACTGGCCACACCCGCCAGCAAACCAACAATCGCCGCCGGTATTTTTTGGGTAATGCGCGGAGCATAGACCATAAAAAGAATCGTTGTCAGCCCCACAACCAGACTTTGCCAACGCCAGCTTCCGGGAGCCAACAGGCTGTCAATCAAGGACATATCGGCAGGCGTTGCCAGCAATTTCGGCAGCTGTTTGAGTGCAATCAACAGGGCAACACCGGAGAGATAACCGGTAACAA
This sequence comes from Pseudomonadales bacterium, assembly GCA_020443005.1. Classification (GTDB taxonomy): domain Bacteria; phylum Pseudomonadota; class Gammaproteobacteria; order Pseudomonadales; family UBA7239; genus JAGRJA01. The sequence goes on along the minus strand of JAGRJA010000513.1, from coordinate 6,969 downwards.
CGGGGTAGGGAATGAATTTGATCAGCCGCCCGCCACCGGACAAACCAATCACAATCTGTAACACAGCAGCACACAAGGCCGTCAAGGCCAACAGGGGCATCACCTGATCGGCACTCAACACTACGCCGTCCGTTCCATCCATCAACGCCAGCACTTCAGCGGACAACACGGCGGCTGCGGGTGCGCAGGGCGCTGCAATAAGCCCGCCGGTTCGTCCAATCCAGGGTGTCACCAAACCCAGTGCCACTGCACCCATCATACCGGCCATGGCGCCAATACCGGCAAACGCCGGGTCAATTGTGGCGTAAGTCAAAACCCCAAAAGCCACCGAGGACGGCAACGCGACCAGCATGGCAGTGAGCCCACCCCAGAAATCGTCAACCAGACCCTTGTTTTTCCTCTCCATAAGCCAACTCCAGACTAACAGGCAAAACTGTTACTAATCTTCCATTATCACAAAAATAGACAGGCAGCATGTTGAGCCTGAACAAGATCATAAAGATTGAACAACATTGAAAAGCGTAACAGCTTGCTGAAAGCCTTGTCAGGAAAAGGGGTAAAACAACTGATAACGGTCGACTGGACAGCTAGAGCTGTCGCAACAGCTTGCTCAATTCGGAAGCATGACGACGACTCACAAGCGGTTTTTGCGCTATACCCTGCATTCGCAAACAGTATTGACCCGGCGCTGTACGCTCCATGCCTTCGATGTGCTCAACGGAGACCAGTGCATTGCGGTGAACCCGCACAAAACGCCCTTCAAACTCCTGTTCAAGCTCCTTGAGCGTATCGTCGATCAGGGTTTCACCCTTGGTATGAAAGGCGGTGACATATTTATGATCTGCCTGAAAGAAACGAACTTCCGACACGGGCACCAGCTCCACACCAAGGCGTGTTTTGGAACTGATGTGCTGTCTTCCCTCGGGTTTTTTGGGCTGCTGTTGCGCTATTTCATCAAGCGTACCCCTGGACAACAAGCTGGCATTCCGGAGGGCGGCTTCCAGTTTGTCTGACTGAGCCGGCTTTACCAGGTAACTGACTGCCTGGGCTTCATAGGCATCCATGGCCCTGTCGTCGTAGGCAGAACAGAAAATAACCTTTGGCACCTTGTCCAGCTTCAACGCGTGATGTGCCAGCTCAATACCATCCATTCCCGGCATTCGTATATCCAGCACAGCGATATCCGGCTTTAATTCACGCATTTTCTCAAAACCTTCCTCGCCGCTGCCGGCTACACCCACGACGCGAAAGCCTTCTATTTTTTCTACCATTCGTTGCAGGCGATCCCTGCCAATCTTTTCATCATCAACTACCAGCACATCCATGGTCATGAACAAAACCTCTTATGTCGTCTCTTTATCTACCTGATAACTGAAGGTTACCGTAAAAATATTATCCTGATCATCAATTTCCAGCCTTGCCGAGGCACCGTAATTTGCCAACAACCTGCGCTGCAAGTTTTCCAGCGCCAATTTATTGCCTTTATGGTGAGTCTGTACGGCTTTACCGGGATAGGGGTTACTCACCTGCACCTGCAAGCGTTTATTCTGCAAGCTGACTGAAAGTCGGATTTCGCCACCCTGAGGCAGAGGGTGAACCCCGTGATAGACCGCATTTTCAAGCAGGGGCTGAATACATAAATGCGGCAATTTGACCGATGCAGCTTCGGGCGCCACTTGCCAGTCAACCCGCAAGCGATCCTCCCCCATTCTCAACTGCTCAATAGCAATATAACGCCGGCAAAGATCAATTTCTTCCTGCACGGTGACTTCGTTACTGGCTTCTGCCAATGTCGCCCGGAATAGCGCCGAAAGGTCTTCCACCACTCGCTCGGCCGTTTCCGGCTCTGTTTCGATGAGGCTTGCAATGATGTTCATACTGTTAAAAAGAAAATGGGGGCGAATGCGCGATTGCAAGGCCTGAATACGGGAAGCCAGCTCGGCCTGCTGCTGCAACTCCAGCTGCCGCTGCAAAAAGAAATAGCGCAGAAAAACACCGGCAAGAATGGCTGTTATAACCAGGTGCCGAACTGTCATCACAGGATCAAATGAACCCTCGCCGGCCTCACTCAGATAGCGGGTCATAAACCACTGCCCACCCATGCTGACCGTAGCGGTAACCAGCATGATAAAGAGGTAACAGACAATGGTGCCCTGCCAGGCAGCCAGACGAATCAGCCATTTGCGACAATGGCACAGAAAGGCCGCGCTGGGCAGGATAACCCAGATAATAAAAAATGACATTAAGGAAAAGAGAAACCAGTCGAAACGGCCTTCCTGCATAACAGCCACAGAAAATATAATGGCCAGCAGTTGCCCTAAAAGAATAAGAAACAGCGTAGTTGGACCTTTGCAAAGGTCCGGCAGGTAGAATCGTTCGCCCGATTGCTGTGACGCAGAACTGCTCAAAATATTTTCCCTGTATCGTGGTTCACAGGAACTCCTTTCGCTCCCAGCTGTTATAATTTGCCTTTTTTTTTACAAAGGCAAGCCTCTCAATGAGTGACGACTCCACAAACAAGACCTGGGGCGGGCGTTTTCGTGAGCCCACAGATGCATTTGTTGAACGATTTACGGCATCGGTGAATTTCGACAAACGCCTCTATCAGCACGACATTAACGGCTCCCTCGCCCATGCCACCATGTTGCACAAGGCCGGGATTCTGTCACAGCCCGAGCTTAACGCGATTCGCAACGGGCTTGAAGCGATTCGCGATGAAATAGAACAAGGTCGATTCGAATGGTCGGTATCCCTCGAAGATGTTCACATGAATATTGAGGCCGCCCTGACAAAACGCATTGGCGATGCTGGCAAAAAATTGCACACAGGCCGCTCCCGCAACGACCAGGTCGCAACCGATATCCGGCTGTATTTGCGCCGTGAAATCCGGCTTCTTCAACAGGAGCTACAGCGCCTGCTGGAAGCCCTGGTCAATCAGGCCGAGAAGCACGCCGCGACGGTTATGCCCGGGTTTACCCATTTGCAAACTGCCCAACCCGTGACTTTTGGCCACCACCTTCTGGCCTGGTTTGAAATGTTACTGCGCGACAAGTCCCGTCTTGAGGACTGCTGCGAACGCCTTAACCTGTCACCGCTGGGTGCTGCTGCGCTGGCCGGAACCACCTATCCCATCGACCGACATCTGACTGCCGAATTGATGGGTTTCAGAGGCCCGACAGAAAACTCGCTGGATTCAGTCAGCGACCGGGATTTTGCTATCGAGTTTACCGCGGCAGGCGCGTTGATCATGACGCACCTCTCCCGCATCTCAGAAGAACTGGTGTTGTGGACTTCAAGCCAGTTCGATTTTATCGACCTGCCAGACCGCTTTTGCACCGGTTCTTCCATCATGCCGCAAAAGAAAAACCCCGATGTTCCGGAGCTGGTAAGAGGGAAAACCGGCCGGGTGAATGGCCACCTTATCTCGCTGCTTACCCTGATGAAATCACAGCCACTGGCCTATAACAAAGACAATCAGGAAGACAAGGAACCCCTGTTCGATACAGTAGATACACTCAGGGATTGTCTGCGCGCCTTTGCCGATATGATTCCGGCTATCGAGCCCAAGACAGAACAAATGCGCGATGCGGCACTAAAAGGCTTCTCGACGGCAACGGATCTCGCTGATTACCTCGTCAAAAAAGGCCTGCCTTTCAGGGATGCCCATGAAGTTGTCGGAAAATCTGTCGCCGCCTGCATTGAGCAGAACATCATGCTGCAGGAAATGCCACTCGATCAGCTAAAAACCTTTTCGGCAGTGATCGATGAGGATGTATTTGAAATTCTGACCCTTGAAGGCTCACTGGCTTCACGCGATCACTGGGGAGGTACAGCCCCCTCTCAAGTCAGGGAAGCCGTAAAACGGGCAAGAAAACGACTCGCCTGACAGCAGGTTGAAGCCCTGCTGACCCTGTTGCGGGGTGCATAATTTACCCCTCTGACAGAAAGCTGCCGGAGATATTGCCAACTGAAACACAGGCGCTTTATCTAAAAGCTCGGCAACCTTTATACTAATCGAAAACTTATTCGGACTGCTCAACATGAAAAAATATTTACTGCTTGTTATTGCACTGACCGTTCTTGGCACACTCAGTGCCTGCGGCCAGAAAGGCGGCCTTTTCCTTCCAGACGACACCCCTGCCTCTTTTGCAGAACAATAAGCCGGGAGCCGACATGCCAACACACTTCAATCGTCGCAACGAAGGTGAGCTCTTTGCCGAAAACATAGCGGTCAGTGCCATTGCCCAACAGTTCGGCACACCCTGTTATGTTTACAGTCGGGCAGCACTGGAAGAGCACTTTCTCGCCTACCAGCGCGCTTTGGGCGACCACCCCCACCTGATTTGCTATGCCGTAAAAGCCAACTCCAATATTGCCGTACTGAATGTGCTTGCACGACTCGGCGCCGGCTTTGACATCGTATCCCTCGGCGAACTGCAACGCGTGCTGATGGCAGGCGGCTCAGCCGCGAAAGTGGTTTTTTCCGGCGTCGGCAAACAAGATCATGAAATCGAGGAGGCGCTTCGCCTCGGCATTCATTGCTTTAATGTGGAATCGGAAACCGAGCTTGTTCGCATTGACGCAATCGCCGGACGAACTGGAAAAACTGCCAACATCTCGATTCGCGTTAACCCGGATGTAGATGCGCAGACCCACCCCTATATTGCAACCGGGCTCAAGGAAAACAAATTCGGTATCGACATCAATGAGGCGCCACGCGTTTACCAACAGGCGGCAACGATGCCCAACCTGTGCATCAAAGGTATCGACTGTCATATCGGTTCACAGCTGACAAGTACACAGCCCTTCCTTGACGCTCTCGACAGAGTGCTTCAGCTTGCTGATTCATTGGTTGGGTACGGCATCACCATTGAGCACCTGGATCTTGGCGGAGGCCTCGGTGTTACCTACAGGGACGAAACACCCCCGACACCACAACACTACATTGCATCCATACTCGACAAACTGGGCGGCCGCCCCTTCAAACTGCTTTTCGAACCCGGTCGCTCAATTGCGGCCAACGCCGGCATTTTTGTCACGAGGGTCAACCTGTTAAAAAATACCGCCGAAAAGCACTTCGCCGTTGTCGATGGCGCCATGAACGACCTGATTCGCCCTGCACTCTATCAAGCCTATCAGCACATCGAACCGGTACTGCCTTCGTCAGCCCCTCCACAAATCTACGATGTAGTCGGCCCTGTGTGCGAAACCGGCGATTTCCTCGGTAAAAACCGGAAGCTGGCTGTTGAAGCCGGCGACCTTCTCGCTGTATTTTCCAGTGGCGCCTACGGTTTTGTGATGAGCTCCAACTACAATAGCCGGGGTCGGGCGGCAGAAATCATGGTGGATGGCAACAGCGCCAGCATTGTCCGACAACGCGAAACTTTCGCCGACCTTGTCAGGGGTGAATCCCTGCTACCGGAGGCTTGAGTGATTTTGCGCTTTACCAAAATGCACGGCCTCGGCAATGACTTTGTCGTTATTGATCTTGTTACCCAGCGGGCACGGCTCACCGAAGAGCAGATCCGTTTTCTTTCCGATCGTCACCTTGGCATCGGTTGCGACCAATTGCTACTGGTCGAACCACCGCGCACACCGGAAGCCGACTTCCTCTATAGAATATTCAATGCTGATGGCCGCGAGGTCGAGCAATGCGGTAACGGTGCGCGCTGCTTCGCCCGTTTTGTGCATGAAAACCGTTTGACTGCCAAAAACCGTATCCTGGCTGAAACTGCCGGTGGCCTTATCGAACTCAATCTCAACAACAACGCCACCGTGACCGTAAATATGGGGCCGCCGGTATTCAGGCCTGAAAACATTCCTTTTCAAGCAGAACAGGAAGCCAGCACCTACATGCTGGCTATTAACGATACGCAATACGAAATCAGCGCTGTATCGATGGGTAACCCGCATGCGGTGTTACTGGTTGAAAATACAGACTCGGCACCTGTCAAAAAAATCGGCAGCAAGATTGAATGCCATGCCCGTTTTCCCAACAAAGTAAATGTCGGTTTTATGCAAATCGTCGACCGCAAACACATTCGGCTGCGTGTTTATGAACGGGGTGTCGGGGAAACACGCGCCTGCGGCACCGGTGCCTGTGCCGCTGTCGTGTCAGGTATTGAGCGAGGTCTACTCGACAAGGCGGTACGCGTTGATTTGCCCGGTGGCAGCTTGCAAATTGAGTGGCAAGGGCGTAACAAGCCTGTTTTAATGACGGGAGAAGCAACCAGTGTTTTCAGAGGGCAAGTCAGATTATGAGCGAGCATCAGATTGCAAAAAACCCGATCAGCACAAGTGATGTTGAAAAATTTTTGCACGAACATCCGGAGTTTTTCATGCAGCGTCCGGAACTGTTGGCTGAACTCAAACTTCCCCATGACAGTGGTAACGCTGTTTCACTGGTTGAACGGCAGGTTTCCGTTTTGCGCGACAGAAATGCCGATATACGCCGACGCCTGAGCCACCTGCTTGAAGCCGCCAGAACAAACGACACTCTGTTCAACCGCGTTCAAACACTGACCCTGGCCCTGCTTGACGCGCGTAGCACCGATGAAATCATTACCGAATTACTCTGTCAGCTTCGCGATGACTTCTCGGTAGATGTCTGCAATGTGTTGGTGATATCCCCCAATAAATTGCCTACCCGGCTCAATGTACACCAGGTCACAACGGAAGAAGCCCAGCGCGAAATACCTGCCATCATCAGCAGCCCGAAAGCCCTGTGTGGCAATTTCCGAAAATCCGAAATGCAGTTCCTGTTCCCTGAAGCACGACAACAACCGGTCAAATCGGCCGCAGTAGCACCTTTCACCTGTCTCGGCTTGCCAGCCTTTCTCGCTCTCGGCAGTTTCGATGCCGACCATTATCAAGCCAGCAACGGCACCCTGTTTCTGAATTATGTTGCCGAAATTCTCAACCGCCTGATCGCCAGGGAAAAGCAGTGAGCGCCGCTTTTTTGCAGACACT
>JAGRJA010000512.1 GCA_020443005.1 Pseudomonadales bacterium | reverse complement strand
GAAAATAACGCGAAATCTGCATCGGGGTGACGAAAGGCGTAGCCTTTTCTCGATGCACGTCTGGCATTAATGTCGAGCAACTCAGCGGCTACATCCCGAATTTGTTCGGCCGCTTTTCGGCGTGCCTTTGACCATTGCTCGCTTCCCAGTCGATGAAGAGGAGCATGATCTTCATCAGCACCAGAATATCGACTAATCAGATGAAGTGATGATACAGGTACATACAACCTGGCTTCATCCGCGTATAGCAGCTGGATATACTCGGAAGTCAAGTCATCGACGGTCAGTGTGGTCATTCCTTCATAACGGCCAACACCGTGTTCAAGGTGCACAACAGGAGCGCCCACAGTGAGTTCCGTCAGGTTTCTGATGATGGCATCACTATTCCTATCGTTGTCCTTTTTTCGCCGCCGGGATTGTAAAATCTTTTCCCCGAATAATTCCTTTTCGGTAATGAAAAGTAGTGTTGTCTCTGCCTCTACCGAAAAGCCTGAAGAAAGAGGCGCAATAACAAGGACGATAGGATCATCCGCTTGTAATGCATCTTCAAGTGAGTCAACCATCGTTGGCAGACACTGGATCTTTTCGAGCAATTCCAGCAGGACCTGTTGCCGGCCAGCTGTTTCAGCACAAAGAATAATTTTGCCATGATTGTCAAAAATGGCATTTTGCAATTTAATCAGCGGTGTTTGTAAACGATGATTAATAGCGAGATCAGGGCAAGGTTTGAAGGGGAAGGTAAAATGATGGATTTTGGTGTTTTCCTGTCGCTCATTCGAACAATAGGTGAGCGGGTAGGGCTTCAGCCTTTCGAAAAGATGATTTACCTTAAGATAGATCCTGTCGGGCGCGAGCAGCGGTTTTAAAGGGTCAACGCCATATTGCTCATAGCGATACCGGATGTCTCTCCAAAATTGCTCGGCACTGCTTTCAATATTCCCCAATGCAAAAACGGATGTGTTTTCAGGCAGATAATCAATCAGACTCTGTGTCTGCTCAAAAAACAGTGGAAGGTAATATTCAATTCCGGGTGGCGGAAGGCCTGCGGCAACATCCCGATAGATAGGGCATTTTTTGGCATCGCTATGGGGAAAGGCCTCGTGCCAGGCATCCTGAAACAAATTAATCGCCGCTTTATCCATCGGGAACTCACGAGCGGGTAAAAGTGCGATTCGGTCAACTGCTTCAATGGTTTTTTGTGTTTCCGGGTCAAAAAAACGGATACTTTCAATTTCGTCATCAAAAAGATCCACCCGGTAAGGGCTGGAACTACCCATCGGGAAGATATCGAAAAGTGAGCCCCGAACAGCGTACTCGCCATGTTCATAGACAGTTTCAGTACACCGGTATCCGACAGATTCAAATTGTTGACGAAGCCGGTTGATCGACACTTTATCACCGCATGCAAGATGAAGGCTGTGGCGGTTAATATATTCAACCGGAGGCAGTCGATTCAGCAGGGAGCTGATTGACACAACCATCACCCCCTGTTTCATCGATTGAAGACGATAAAGCGTCAACAGCCTTTGGGAAACGATATCCTGATGCGGTGAAAAACTGTCATAAGGCAATGTTTCCCAGTCTGGCAAATGCAGGGTTTCAACTTCACTTTCCTTTAAAAAGGCGCCGAGTTCAACTTCCAGCTGATAGGCTGTTGCAGTGCTTTCACAGATGACAAGGGTGGCGCCTGCCGGTTTTTGCAGAATGGTTTGTGATAGCACATAAGCGAGTGATGCTCCGGGCAGGTTGCTCCAGTAATGCCTCTCCGCTGGAGTAGCTATTGGGGGCAGGCAGGCAAGTTTCGGCTTATTCACTGGATTATCTTCGGGAAATATCGTTGGGGGGATATTCTAGCAAGAAATAACCCTCATGCAGTTGCGTTGAGCAAATCCAGTCTACATAATATGCGCCTTGATTTTACAACCAGGTAGATAATGTATGACTAACCAGCCTCGTCCAAAACCCGATGATTATTTTGCAGACTGGAAAAAAAGGGAAGCATTGGCAGAATCAATGATTCCGATGGTAGGCAAGCTCTATCGTGAGCGAAATGTCAGCATCTATATCTATGGCCGCTCTCTGGTCAACCTTTCCCCCATCCAGATTATGAAAGCCCATCGTTATGTTCGCCAGATAGAGCATAACGAGCTCTCTGAGTTTGAAAGCTTCCCCATTCTCGAAGCCATGGCCGATATGGAAATTGAACCTGCACATATTGATCTTGGCAGAATCACTGTCAGTTACATGAATGACAACAAGGGCATGAGCCCGAAGGACTTCATTGAAGAAGAGCTGAAGAATCTGACGGGGCTGGAGCACCGCCCCCTGCCAGAGCCACAGGATGTTGTTTTGTATGGTTTTGGGCGAATTGGCCGACTCATGGCTCGCCTGCTTATTGAAAAGACGGGCGGTGGTGATGCAATGCGCCTGAGAGCCATTGTGGTCAGGAAAGGGTCCAAGGAAAATGATCTCGTTAAAAGGGCTAGCCTTTTCCGTCGTGATTCCGTTCATGGTTCCTTCAAGGGGACTATTCGTGTAGATGAAGAAAACAACTCCATTGTTGCCAATGGTAATGAAATTAAAGTGATCTATGCCAGTTCTCCGGCAGAGGTTGACTACACCCAGTACGGTATAAAAAATGCCATTATTGTTGATAATACCGGCGTCTGGAGAGACAGGGAGGCCTTGAGTCAACACCTTAAATGTCCCGGAGCAAGCAAGGTTCTTTTGACAGCGCCAGGCAAAGGCGATATGCAGAACATTGTTTACGGCATCAATAACGATTGCCTGACAGCAGAAGACACAATCGTTTCAGCGGCTTCCTGTACCACAAATGCCATTGTACCTGTGCTGAAGGCAATGATTGATAAATATGGCATCATCAGTGGCCATGTCGAAACCGTTCATGCCTATACCAATGACCAGAATCTGATCGACAATTATCACAAAGCTGATCGTCGTGGCCGAAGTGCACCGCTGAATATGGTGCTTACCGAAACCGGTGCAGCCAAAGCCTGTGTAAAAGCACTGCCTGAACTTGCCGGTAAATTAACAGGAAATGCTATAAGGGTGCCTACACCCAATGTTTCAATGGCGATACTTAACTTGCAGCTTGGCAAGGAAACCAGCAAGGATGAGCTGAATGAATATATGCGTCAGGTGGCGCTGCATTCACCATTAGGCCAACAAATTGATTACACAAACAGCCCTGAAGTTGTTTCCTCAGACTTCGTTGGCTCTCGGCACGCTTGTATCTTCGATTCTCAAGCTACCATTGTGAATGAAGACAACAAATCGAACTGCGTGCTTTATTGCTGGTATGACAATGAGTTTGGTTATTCCTGTCAGGTCTATCGAATTCTTGAGCAAATGGCCGGCGTCACTTACAGAATTTATCCTTCTCATTAAATTCTGAATTTTGGCTCCCCCGAAAAACCCCGACCTTAAGGTTTCGGGGTTTTTTGTTTTAGGACAAAAAATCGCAGATTCACCGAAAAACCCACAAAATAATCCTCTATTTTTTCGGTCATAACTAGCCTTTAAGCGTCCCGGTCATTATAATGACGCCGCCTGAAGCTTGATCCTTGCTGCAAAACCAGTCTCTTCCTGAAAAAAAACGGTTGAGCACGCTGAAGCAGTTTTTTCAAGACCGATTCTTCAGGTGTCAAGGGGTTAAAACAGCACGAATTTCAGGCTTCCATCAATATGGATTTCTGGGCGCTAATTTCAGGCAGGTATTATGATCAACATTCAGCAAGGCCTTGATCTACCTATTTCCGGCGAACCGGAACAGAGCATCTCACAAGGCACTCGTATCAGGTCTGTCGGTCTAGTCGGCTTCGATTATGTTGGTATGAAGCCAACCATGTTTGTCAAAGAAGGCGATATTGTAAAACTTGGTCAGGCTCTCTTCGAAGATAAAAAAAATCCCGGTGTCATTTTTACGTCTCCTGCTTCGGGCAAAATTGCAGCCATAAACCGGGGCGAGAAAAGGGTGCTGCAATCTGTTGTTATTGATGTGGATGACAGCATGTCGGATGCAGAAAGCTTTGACTGCTTTCCTGCTGAAAAACTGGACAGTCTTGAGCGGGATACTGTACAAAGAAACCTGCTTCGATCGGGACTTTGGACAGCATTCCGAACCCGCCCCTACAGCAAGTGCCCGGCACCACAATCAGTTCCCCATTCCATTTTTGTTACAGCAATAGACACCAACCCACTCTCAGCAAATCCCGTCACAGTTATCAGCGAACGGTCATCAGACTTTTCAAACGGGTTGAAAGTGCTTGCCCGGCTAACAGAAGGCAAGGTATTTGTCTGCAAATCACCCGATGCCAGTTTCGATTTGCCTGTATCGTCACAGATTGTCAGTCAGGCCTTCAGCGGCCCTCATCCGGCTGGTTTGCCGGGTACACATATACATTTCCTTGACCCGGTCAGTGTCAACAAAACGGTTTGGCATATTAATTATCAGGATGTTATCGCGATCGGTTCATTGTTTGTTTCCGGAAGTCTGAATGTCGAAAGAGTTATCTCACTTGCGGGTCCGTCTGTCAGCAAACCAAGGTTGTTACGCACTCGCCTTGGTGCGAATCTTGATGAACTTTGTGCCGGTGAATTAAGTGGCGCTGATAACCGTGTGATATCCGGCTCTGTGCTTTCTGGCCGTAAAACACATACGGCAACTGCTTACCTTGGTCGTTATCATCTACAGGTAACGGTACTGGAAGAGGGAAGCAAGCGACAATTTATGGGCTGGATGTCACCCGGAATAAACCGTCATTCCGTTTTGGGCATCTATCTTTCCGGTTTTTTCATGAAAGGTAAAAAGTTTCGTATGAATACCAGCACCAACGGCAGCGACAGGGCAATGGTGCCGGTAGGTAGTTATGAGCGTGTTATGCCATTGGATATATTGCCCACCCAGTTACTTCGCGCCCTGATTGTTGGCGATACAGGTATGGCACAGCAACTGGGTTGTCTTG
>JAGRJA010000511.1 GCA_020443005.1 Pseudomonadales bacterium | reverse complement strand
GGTGTCCTGATATTCGTCGACCAGCAAGTAGCGCATGCGTGCCTGCCATTTATGCAGTATGTCGGGTTGTTCCGTAAAGAGTTGCACCGGCAGGCTGATCAGGTCATCAAAATCAACAGCGTTATAGGCCTGTAAGGATTCCGTGTACCGCTGATAGACCAGTGCAAAACGCATTTCGCCATCACTTTGAGCCTGTTCTATCGCGTGTTGAGGCGAGATCAATTCATTTTTCCAATTGGAGATACATTGCTGAATCTGGTCGACCAGTTTGTCGTCAGTTTCATTTTGCAAAAGCAGTTCTTTCAGCAGGTTCTGGCTATCGGCGGCGTCAAAAATGGAGAAGCCGTTTTTGTAATTCAGTGTCTTGAGCTCGCGCCGGATAATATTCAGGCCAAGTGTATGAAATGTACTGACCGTAAGACCTTCGGCCTCTTTTTTGCCGAGCAGCTTTGCAACCCGCTCTTTCATTTCCCGCGCAGCTTTGTTGGTGAAAGTGACCGCTGCGATATGGCGAGCTTCAACACCACGGTTTTTTACCAGATAGGCAATCTTGTGAGTAATGACAGATGTTTTTCCGCTTCCTGCACCGGCCAGCACCAGCATCGGGCCTTGAATATCCTTCACGGCCTCGCGTTGTTGCGGGTTCAGTTTCTTTAGCATGGCGGTAACAAAAAATCGGCTGGTGTAAGATCCGGGTGATTTTATCAGGATAAATGCAGCGACGGTTGTGAATTATCGTTTTTGCAGATGCTTGCCTTTCGGCGGAAAAAACTTGCAGGGTTTTTGTTTTCGTCGTCATAACAGGGGTTTGCGATCCAGCTGTCGGTAAGCCAGTGCCTCGATCAAGTGATGTGTTTCGATCACTGGGCATTGCTCCAGATCGGCTATGGTTCTGGCAAGTCTGAGGATGCGATGCCATGCGCGGGCGGATAATCCGAGTTTATTCATGGCTTGCTCCATTAGTTTTTGCTGCTCAGTACTCAAGGCGCAGTAGCGGTCGATCTCTCGCGTATCGAGGTAGGCATTCACTTTTCCGGCACGATCAAGCTGGGTTTGCCGGCAGGCAGCGACCTTTTCCCTGATAGCCGGCGTTTGTTGTTGCCCTGCCGTTTGTGCCAGTTTGCTGTGAGGCAGCGAGGGTACACGAACATGCATGTCGATCCGGTCAAGCAGTGGCCCCGAGATGCGATTCTGGTAGCGGTTGATCTGGTCGGGTGTACACCGGCAGCGATGATTGCTTTCGCCATGGTATCCGCAAGGGCAGGGGTTCATTGCCGCGATTAACTGGAACCTTGCCGGGTAACGGATTTGGGCCTGTGCTCTGGAAAGGCATATTTCGCCCGATTCAAGCGGTTCTCTGAGTACATCCAGTACCTTGCGCGGGAATTCGGGTAACTCATCGAGAAACAATACACCCTTATGGGCCAGGGATATCTCTCCCGGTTTGGGTGTGCTGCCACCACCTACCAGAGCGACCGCTGAGGCTGTATGGTGTGGTGTGCGAAAAGGGCGCTGTTGATAACCGCTGTGGGCGCCCCCGATAAGTGATTGCAATGTCGCCACTTCGAGGGTTTCGGCGGGAGACAGTGGTGGCAGCAGGCCGGGTAAACGCGAGGCCAGCATGGTTTTACCTGTGCCGGGCGGCCCGATAAACAGCAGGTTATGACTGCCGGCTGCGGCGATTTGAAGGGCTCGTTTGGCACTTTCCTGACCTTTGATATCCGACAGGTCAGGGTAGCCCGGGTCTATCGTCTGTTTGCTGGAGTATTCTTGCACTATTGCCTGGTTGCCATTAAGGTGCGCGCAGACTTCAAGCAGGTGTGTCGCGCCAAATACCCGTGTGCCCTCTGCCAGTGCCGCTTCATTGGCATTGGTCTTGGGAAGCAGCAGCTTTCTTTTATCCCGACCACAGGCAAGTGCGGCAGCAAGGCACCCCCTGATGCCCCTGAGTTCTCCTGACAAGGCGAGTTCCCCGACAAACTCGTGATCGGAGAGCGCAGTAGCTGGCAGCTGCCCAGACGCAGCCAGAATCCCGAGTGCAATGGCGAGATCGTAGCGTCCCCCTTCTTTGGGCAAGTCAGCAGGCGCAAGATTAATGGTGATGCGGCGTGGAGGAAATTCAAAATGGGAATTCAGCAAGGCACTGCGTACCCGGTCCTTGCTTTCTTTTACTGCCGTTTCTGGCAAACCGACAATATTAAGACAGGGCAAGCCGTTTGAGAGGTGTGTTTCGACAGTGATCAGGGGGGCTTCAATACCGAGCTGTGCCCGGCTGAATACAACAGCGAGAGACATAATCCTTCCTTGGATAGTAATCTTGATAAGGCGCGGAGTCTTCCAGTTTTAGGTTTTTTTTGCAAGCCCCGGCGGTTTTTTCCCGAGATAAGGGCGAATCATAAGGCAGGGAGCTTGACGCTCTGTATAATGCGCACTTCAATGAACAGGCAGGTGTGTTTTTGTACAAGCTTATCGGAGCCCTGGTTGGCTTTTTCAGTTTTGGTTTTTTTGGCGGAATTCTCGGTTGGATTTTAGGCGCGCTTGTCGGGCGTGCAGTGACTTTCGGGCCGGGAGCAATCAACCCATTTGCAACGCTAAAACGCCAGGCGGTCTTTCTGGAAACACTGTTCAGCCTGATGGGGCGCCTGGCCAAATCGGATGGCCATATTTCCCGGCAGGAAATTGACCATGTAGAAGCTTTCATGGCCAAGCTCAACATGAGTGGTGAGCATCGCCAGAAAGCGATTCATCAATTCAAGCGAGGAGCAGAGCCGGAGTTCGATGTCGATGCGTGTCTGGATAATTTTCTGGCGCATTGTGGTCATGCGAGAAACCTGAAGCAGGTGATGCTGGTCTATCTGGTCGGGGTTGCACTGGCTGACGGGGTAATCCAGACGGCTGAGGAAAACTTGTTGCACCATGTTGCAGGGCGTTTGGGTTTTGATGCCCGCGCTTTTGCCCAGTTACTGAATATGATGCGGGGGCAGGATCATTTTTCAGGTTTCTCCAGTCAGGTTGAAACGGCTTCCACAATTGATGAAGCGTATGCCGCATTGGGTGTAACACCTGACCACAGTGATCAGCAAATCAAAAAGGCTTATCGGCAGTTGATGAGTGAATACCACCCCGACAAGCTGATCGGGCAGGGTCTTCCCGAAGATATGATCAAGGGAGCGACAGAGCGTGCCCAGGAAATACAAAACGCCTATGAGCTGATAAAAAAACACCGGGCTGGCCGGAACAGCTGATTAGCATTATTCACTACATTGAGATTGCATGATAAACCGATACAATACGCCTTTTACTAAAACTACTCAGGTGATACCGATGAAACACCGTTTCCCGATGGCTGCGCTCACGCTTGCACTTTTTGCTAACTTCGCCTATGCGGCTGGTGAGCTTGTCGTGGAGCCTGGAAAGGTTTATACGGTGACAAAACAGCAGCAAGACCTTGAGCTTGACAGATTGGTACTGGGTGATGGCGCCAGACTGGCGTTTGACGAGGGCGTTAGCTACTGGAACCTGATCGCGGGGGAAGCCAGTATCGGACAAAATGTAGTTATTGACGGTGGTGGCAGGGATGGTCAACCGGGAATCGATGCTGCGCCCGTTGTTCCGGAGCAGGCTGAATCCTGTAGCCGGGGTGAAAAAGGCAATACCGGTGGTTCTGGAGGCGATGGAGGGGACGCTGT
>JAGRJA010000510.1 GCA_020443005.1 Pseudomonadales bacterium | reverse complement strand
GGCAATGACCAGTGTTGTACGGTTTGCCATGACCTTTTCAAGCGCTGCCTGTATGTTCTGCTCTGACTCTGTATCCAGTGCTGAAGTTGCTTCATCGAGAATCAGTATCGGTGCGTCTTTCAGTAGCGCACGAGCAATAGCCAGTCGTTGTCTTTGTCCTCCGGAAAGTTGCAGGCCGTTCTCACCAATTTCAGTATCAATGCCAAGTGGCAGGTTGTTGATGAAATCGAGCGCATAGGCTGCCTCAGCAGCTTCAATGACTTTATCCTTACTGTGGCCGGATAAAGCGCCATAGGCGATATTATTGGCAATTGTGTCATTAAAGAGGGTGACATTCTGACTGACCAGTGCGATCTGGTTTCGCAAACTGTCCAGGCGGTAGTTTCGAATATCAATGTCATCAATGGCGATAGAGCCTTCGCTGATTTCGTAAAATCGGGGTAGCAGGCTTGCCAGCGTTGACTTTCCACTGCCGGAGCGGCCGACAAGTGCGACGGTCTGGCCGGGTTCAATGGATACAGAAATATTTTGAAGAACCTTCTCTTCGCTGCCGGGATAATGAAAGCTCACATTTCTGAATGTCAGTTTGCCTCTGACACGCGTCAATGCTATATCACCCGTGTCACTTTCATGAGGCGTGTCGAGTATTTCAAAAATCATCTCGGCACCGGCGATACCTCTTTGTATAGTGGCGTTGACTTCACTCAACTGGCGTATGGGCTTGGGAAGCAGCCCCACGGCAGTGAGATAACCGACCAGTTCGGCGGTGCTGTTTCTGGCAAGAATATCGGGGTCGAGAATCAGGAAAATAACCAGCGCCAATCCAACGGAAACAAGCAGTTGCATGGCGGGTGTCTGCAGTGAAGACAATTTTGCCATTTTCATGTTTTGTTCGAAGTTATCATTACACACTTTCTGGAAACGGTTTTGCTCATAACTTTCTCCACCAAAGCTGCGCATTACCCGGTAACCACTGATCATTTCAGACGCTATTTGCAAAACATTCCCGGCAATATTCTGGATTTTATGACTTATTTTTCGAAAGCGTTTGCTCGCGTACGCCACCAGGCCGGCAATAAGAGGTGCGATTAAAATAAATATTAATGACAGTTGCCAGTTGAGGTAAAAAATATAACAGAGCAGAAAGATAACCGTCATACCCTCCCTTAAAACAACCTTGACTGCATTGGTGGCAGCGCCTGTAACCATATAGATGCTATTGGTCAGGCGGCCTATCAATTGCCCGCTGTTATTCGTGTCAAAAAAATGGGCGGGCAGGGTTGTAAGGTGATCAAACACACTGGTTTGCAATGTCTGCACAAGTTTTCCGGATACCCATGCCATGTAATAGTTGCCGAGAAAAGAACCCAGACCTCTGGCTGTAAAAATGGCAATTGCATAAAGCGGAAAAATAATGCGCTGCGCGTGATCTTTTTTCTCGACGGCCTCTATGATGATCTCGAGCAGTTTCGGAATCATGGGCTGGGTAGAGGCAAATATAAAATAACCGAAAATACTGAGCCCGAAGGTCAGTAATAAGGGTTTCATATAAGTGAGTAATCGCAGGTAGATTTCAAGACCTGACTTGCCGTTTTCGCGCTTTGTGCTCATTTTTACTGTTTGGGTTTGAAAAGAGGCTGAAATTATACAGTATCGGGTAGCAGGGTTGTCTTTTTCGTTTTAAATAGTTGTTACAATGCCTTTATTTTTAATGGTTTAAAAATGTCAGCGCCTAAAATTGGTCTTGTTAGTCTTGGTTGCCCAAAAGCGCTTGTTGATTCCGAGCGTATTATTACCCAATTGAGAATGGAGGGATATGAAGTTACCGGCGATTATCATGATGCCAGTGTTGTTGTGGTCAATACCTGCGGCTTCATTGACAGTGCCAAGCAGGAATCGCTTGATGCTATCGGAGAAGCCATGGCCGAGAATGGCAGAGTGATTGTTACCGGCTGTCTGGGCGGTGATGAAAAACTGATTCGTGAAACCCATCCTAATGTATTGAGTGTGAGTGGCCCACATCAGTATGAACAGGTTGTGCAGGCTGTACATGATGTGCTGCCGTTTTCGGCCGAGCATAACCCCTTGACAGACCTTGTGCCCCCACAGGGTATCAAGTTGACTCCGCGCCATTATGCCTACCTCAAGATTTCAGAAGGTTGTAATCACCGTTGCAGCTTTTGCATCATCCCCTCCTTGCGCGGTGATCTTGTCAGTCGTCCGATTGGCAGTGTGCTTGATGAGGCAAAGCGCCTGGTGGATAGTGGCGTGAAAGAATTACTGGTGATCTCCCAGGATACCAGTGCCTATGGTGTCGATATGAAATACAAGACCGGTTTCTGGCAAGGAAGGCCTGTAAAAACACGCGTACAGGAACTCTGCGAAGCGCTCGGGGAACTGGGCATCTGGGTCCGGTTGCATTATGTTTACCCCTATCCTCATGTAGATCATCTGATTCCTCTCATGGCAGAGGGAAGAATATTGCCCTATCTGGATATTCCCTTTCAGCATGCCAGTCCGACAATTCTGAAATCGATGAAAAGGCCGGCTGCCTCCGAGAATGTGCTGGAGAGAATCAGGGCATGGCGCAATATCTGTCCCGACCTGACCTTACGCAGCACATTTATTGTTGGCTTTCCCGGTGAGCGTGAATCGGATTTCCAGTATTTGCTTGACTGGCTTCAGGAAGCACAACTTGACCGGGTGGGTTGTTTTCAGTATTCGGCGGTTGAGGGAGCAAGCGCCAATGCGTTTGCTCACCCTGTTCCGGAGGAGGTTAAACAGCAGCGCTGGGAAAGATTCATGCAAACCCAGCAGTTGATCAGTGAATCAAGGCTCAGGAGGCGTTTGGGTAAAACCATTGATGTATTGATTGATGAGGTGGATGAGCAGGGGGCCGTTGGCCGATCGTTTGCTGATGCGCCTGAAATTGACGGTCTGGTTTACCTGAATGGGGACTTTGCTGTCAAACCGGGTGATATTGTCAAGGCTACGGTAGAGCATGCCGATGAGTATGATTTATGGGTCACCAGGGAAGGTGTTTTATAGGTTGGGTGCGGCTTGAGCTGTTTTCAGGGTGTTCTCGGCGGGATTGTTCTCTGCGGGATGTTGCCCAGATGATCATTGATCCGCTTCAGGTCATTAAAAGCAAGTTGATCCGGATTCAGGCCGCTGAGTATCTGTTCCGAAAATAATCCTGAATTCACTCCTGCCCGAAGCATCGTGGACAGATTGACTGAGTGCAAGTAGCTGTCCCGGACAAGGTGTATGAATTTCAGTGTCCTGAATGCGTCAAACCATTGATGTAAATGACGCACAAACCCTTCGGCGTTACGGCTATGCGTTTTTGCATGATGGATGGCTTTCATGAATCCCATGCTTTCAAGTATTGAAATAATGCGTGTATCGAGTTCCCGCCACGACGCATTGTTTTCAAACAAAGCGGGGAAGTTCGATAGTGTACGCTCAAGAAAAACAAATATCCCCGGGTGATAGTAGAGATAGTCATCGACAGGCTTTTCAAGCAGGGAGATGTTTTTCGCTGCGGGCCCTGTTCCGAAAGGTACTCTGTCGGAGAAGCGGGATTCGATGTGGACAGTGACATTTTTCTGAAAAATGATGTTTCCCGTCTTGGCCAGTTTGTTCAGCAGGTAAAAATCTTCACCGGCGTTGCGTTTGGGAAAGCCTCTCACCGCGGCATAGTGCTCGTGGTGAAAGGCGAGTGTGCTGCCGATGCTGAAATAGGCATAGGGTGAACGACAGAAGCGCAGGGCATAAAAATAATATCGCAGTGAGATCTCATAAAGCAGTGTGGATAAGCCGACCGGGTCTTCTGAAAATTGGTGTTTGAAATTGCTTGTTCTGGCTGAAATCTCTCGCCCTGTTTCTTTGAAGAAATAATTGTCAGGCAGTTTCGTATCTGCATCGCTACTGTGGATCCAGGAGCTGAGCACCTTTTGTTTATGGATAAGACAAAGCGCAATATCCGCACCGATTTTTCTGGCAAGGCCAACGCCCTGTTTCTCGGGGAGCGTCCAGCCCTTCGTAAAACGATCCACGACAATGACCGCATTGCCTTTACCTGAGCGAAGGTTTTTTGCGACAGAAAAATAATAGAGGTTTTCTCTCGGGCAAAAATCGAGTTGCTGGCAATGGCGTTGTATATAGCCTAACAGCGCCTGATTTTTCTGTCTGGTTTTATCGGTCGATTGGTTGTGCTGATTGATGACGAGAATCAGCAGGAGGTTATCTGGAAATGTATTTCCCAGCACTGGGCCCAGCAGGCTTGTCTCTTCACAACAAGCCGGGATGACCAGTACATGATGAAAATTGTTTTCAACACGATTCAAAAGTGGTGAAGCAACAATTGCTTCAGCGTATTTTTCAAGGTATTGAGTCACGCTCACAAGGGTTTACAACCTGAGGGCTGATGTTAAAAGGAGAGATCTGCTGATTTCAACCCATCCTAACATTTCGGCCAATGCTATTGGCAAGTTTCCCTGAATTTTGTTAGATTGCCTTGCTCTGGATTTGTATTAATCATCTCCCCCGAACTTTACGGAAAAGGAAATTATTTATGGCTTTTGAATTACCCGCACTTCCTTACGCTCAGGATGCTTTGGCTCCGCACATTTCTGCTGAAACGCTCGAGTTTCATTATGGTAAACACCACAATGCCTATGTGGTTAATTTGAATAAACTTGTACCCGGAACAGAATTTGAAGGTAAATCCCTGGAAGATATTATCAAGACGGCTTCAGGTGGCATCTACAACAACGCAGCACAGATCTATAACCATACTTTTTACTGGAACTGCCTGAGTCCGAATGGTGGTGGCGCACCTGCAGGTGCCATTGCAGCAGCGATTGACAAGGCCTTTGGTTCATTCGACGCTTTCAAGGAAAAGTTTAGTGCTTCCGCTGTTGGAAATTTCGGTTCAGGCTGGACCTGGCTGGTTAAAAATGCAGCCGGTGAACTGGAAATCGTTAATATGGGTGCAGCCGGTTGTCCGTTAACAGAAGGTACAACGCCTGTTCTGACAATTGATGTTTGGGAGCACGCCTATTACATCGATTATCGAAATGCCCGTCCTTCCTATGTTGAACATTTCTGGAATCTGGTGAACTGGGATTTTGCCAACAGTAATCTGGGTTGATAGTCTCAGCTTGAATTGCATGAAAAAAACCGGCTTTTGCCGGTTTTTTTGCGTAGGGAGGAGCTGTAGCTATTCCCTTTTTTCTGGATGTTCTTCGTCAAGGCCGCCCGGCTCTTCTTTTTTGATTTCCTGCGGGTTAGCCTCTCTGTTGGGTAATTCCTGAATCATTTTTAATTCCAGTGGCCGCATTGTATCAAGGTGAACATCCCTTTGAGGAAAGGCTATTACAATACCTGCTTCCCGAAACAGATGTTCTATCTGGTAGCGCAGGTCACTTTCAATCATCAGGCGTTCAATAAGCCGTTTCATGTTTACCCAGATGAGCAACTCGAACTCAAGGGCGTCATTCCCGAAGTTTTTGAAGAGAACGATGGGTGAAGGCTGTTTGAGCACTTTACCGTGAGTATCTGCAGCGCGTTTTAAAAGTTTTGTGACTTCACGGACATTGCTGCCATAAGTCACGCCGACCAGAATGCTGGTACGGATTTTATTGTCGTTAAGTGTCCAGTTTGTGACATGGTCTTCAAGAAAGCTGCTGTTAGGCACTATGATGTCGATGTTTTCCGGAGTGGTGATATTGGTGCTGCGAGCACCGATGTGCGAGACAATGCCGCTCAGGTTATTAATCTGGACAAAATCCCCGACCCGGATTGGTCTTTCGGCCAGAAGGATAAGACCGCTCATGAAATTGCTCATCAGGTTCTGGCTGCCAATACCGATACCAAGAGCCAGTGCGCCACCGATAACGGTGAATACAGTGAGGGGTACATTGATCAGCTTCAACGCAAAAAGCACAACGGTAATAAGCAGGATGTAAAAAACCACGGTCTGTACGGCTGCGCTGATGCCTTCATTCAGGCCCAGCCGGCTTAGCATCCATCGCCCAATGAAGCGGGTGAAAAGTTTGGCTATCCAGATACCGGTAAACAGCAGAAGAATGCCGACAACCATTTTGCCAAGCGTGATAGCCTGGTCATCAAAGACAAAAACTTCGGCATTCCAGGCGGCGCTTGCCAGTGCTGTGAGTTCAGCGACCCAATCCTCGATATTCCTGTTTGTAAT
>JAGRJA010000509.1 GCA_020443005.1 Pseudomonadales bacterium | reverse complement strand
AGTTCAGGTTGAGTTGTGCGCCAAGACAGAAGAAAAAAATAACCAGAAAAAAATCCCTTAACGGTTTCAGGTTTAGTGCAATGTATTGTGATATGGGGCTGGTGGCCAGCGAAATACCTGCCATAAAAGCTCCGATTTCTCTCGATAAACCCAGATAATGGCAAGTTTCAGCAAGGCCAAGGCACCAGCCGAGCGCGATTAAAAATATATATTCATGAAATTTGTCGAATCTGGCAATCAGTCGGATGATCACAAGTTTGGCAAAGAGAATGGAGAAAAAAACAACGACGGGAAGTGCGACGACGGATAACAAAAGTGCGCTTGTGCCTGACCCTGTATTAAGCAGGAACATTAGCACCACGATGGCTACAATGTCCTGTAAAAGCAGCATTCCCACCATAAGTTCACCGGTATGTTTGTGGTGAAGCACTGTTGTCGGAAGCAACTTGATGCCAATAATTGTGCTGGAAAACATCATCGCCAAACCAATAATGAAACTTTCGTTTGTTGTAAAGCCGAAGATGCTGGCAATTCCAAAACCACTGATTGCAAAAATGATGGAACTCAAAAGGCAGGTCAGAACTGATTTTTTTAAAGTTGTTATTAATGCCTGTGGCTGCATGTCGAGCCCTAACAGGAAGAGAAGAAAAATAATCCCTACCTGGGAAATATCAGCCAAAAGTTTGAGGTCGTTTATAAACTGAAACCCGAAAGGCCCCATGATTGTGCCCAGTGCAACATAAGCGATAATGATGGGCTGACGGGTATAAAGTGCGCCCGTAGCCAGAATCGCGGCCCCGCAAAAGATCAGGACAAAAGCCAGAAATAGTGATGTCTCTTCCATAATACCTTTAGTGTGAAACCTGATGCGGCAAAGCACTGTTTTTTCAGCATCTGGCAGGCCGAAGGATTTTGTTTCCCTCAGGCTACAGGTTCATGAGAGCATGAGCCAGAATTTTATCTGTTATAAACGGCCGTTATTCCATTGCTGTCAGATTGATAGCCATCCGAAAAGTCATTGATTGATTTCAGCATCTCATTGAGATCCGTTGAATAGCCGGGTTGAAAAGAAGTGAACCCACAGCGTTTCAGATAAGTAAGCTGGTCGCGAATAAATTGCCCATAAGCCCTGATTTCACCTGCATAGCCAAGTTTTTCCCGAAGAATGCGTGCAATGGAGAAGCCTCTTCCGTCTGAAAATACAGGGAAATTAATGATGATCAATGGTATCTGTTCCAGCTCCTGAACGGTAAAAACAGGTATTTCATGACTGTCAATAAAAATGCCTGTTTTATGGCCCAGCAGTTTTTGTTTGTGTTCTTTCCAGTATTCATAGGGCACGATGGAAAATGAAGCTACTTCCTCACCGGAATCCAGCTGATCGATAGTTAGCAGACGCCATGGATCATCGACGCAGACCTCACTGTTTTTAATAATGTCATGCATAGACGCGCTCCTTGAAACTGTCTTTTCCAATCCTTAAAAGCGTGTTGATGAAAGATTCGTTTTCTTGCCGCTTTTCAAGATATACCTGAAGTATTTTTTCAATGACATCGGGGATGTCTTCTTCCGGAAAAGAGGGGCCAAGAATTTCGGCAATCGAGCCGTTATAACCGGCATCACCTCCAAGAGAAACCTGAAAAAACTCTTTGCCTTTTTTGTCCACGCCAAGAATCCCGATGTTGCCGATATGATGATGTCCGCATGCGTTCATGCAGCCTGAAATGTTCAGACTGATATTGCCAAGATCGTAGAGATAATCAAGATCGTCAAATTTTCGTTGTATGGCTTCTGCAACAGGAATCGAGCGTGCATTTGCCAGTGAGCAGAAATCGCCGCCGGGACAGCAGATACTGTCATTGAGCGTATTGATGTTCGGCGTAGCAAGATTCAGCTCATCCAGTTTCTGCCATAAGGAAAACAACCGTTCTTTTTCAACATCAGCCAGAATAAGGTTTTGCTGGTGACTGACACGCGCTTCACCAAAAGAATAGTCATCAGCAATGTCAGCGATTGCATCGAGTTGCTGTTCTGTTACATCTCCGGGGGGCAGGCCGGTTGGTTTCATTGACAGGGTGACAGCCGCATAACCCGGCACACGATGGGGAGTGATGTTGTGTGTCAGCCAATGACTGAAGGCGCGGGACTCCCTGCATTGATTCTGTAACAGAGTATTGCAGGCTAGTTCATCTTTTTGGAGATAAGCGGGTGGACGAAAGAAATTGGCGACGCGAATAATTTCGGCCTCCGGTAAGCTCGGCGAGGTTTGTCGGATGTATTGCCATTGCTCATCGACGCGACGACGGAACTCTTCAATGCCGAGAGCCTGAACGGTGATTTTGATTCTCGCCTTGTATTTGTTATCCCGGCGACCATGTAGATTGTAGACACGCAGGATAGCCTCAAGGTATGTCAATATATCGGTTGCAGAAATATTCTCGGCAATACATTCGCCAATGACAGGTGTTCTGCCGAGGCCACCTCCGACATAAACCTCAAAATTCACGGCGCCGTCATTCGCTTTCTTCAGCTTCAGACCGATATCATGAAAGCGAATAGCTGCTCTATCCTCAATTGAACCACTGACAGCAATCTTGAACTTGCGCGGAAGAAATGCAAATTCGGGGTGGAAGGTGCTCCATTGCCGGATGATTTCACAGTAGGGGCGGGGGTCAACAATTTCATCGGTGGCGACACCCGCAAACTGGTCGGAAGTGACATTGCGTATACAGTTGCCACTGGTTTGCACCGCATGCATCTCAACCTTGGCAAGGTCCGCTAGTATATCCGGAACCTCTGACAGTTGAGGCCAGTTAATTTGTATGTTCTGGCGGGTTGTGAAGTGTGCGTAGCCTTTATCATAATGACGGCAGATGTGGGCCAGCATTCTTAATTGCTTTGAGGACAGAAGCCCGTAAGGAATTGCAATGCGCATCATCGGTGCATGTCTTTGTACATACAGGCCGTTTTGCAAGCGTAATGGCAGGAAGTGCTGTGCTTCCAGTTTACCGTCAAGAAAACGGGTGGTTTGCTCGCGATATTGATCGACGCGTTCACCAATCAGTTTTTTGTCGAGGTCGTTATAGAGATACATGCGGGTGTGGGCCTGTAGTCATGAAATTCGAGCGCGAATTTTACTATAACTGGCCACTTAATAGCGAATCTGAATATTTGCCCTTGAACTTGAAAGCGGTTAAATTAGCGTCCCGATTATTATTCCCAGACAGGCAAGGTTAACGATGAGTTTTTTTATACCCGAAGCAATTGCGCAATCACAAACCGCAGCACAGCCACAAGGGCCTGACATGCAGTTTCTTATAATGATGATCGGGCTGTTTGTCTTGATGTATTTTATGATTATTCGCCCCCAAAAAAAGAAGCAGAAGGAACACGATTCCCTTGTTGCGAATCTCGATAAAGGTGATGAGGTTGTTATGACTTCCGGCATGTTGGGGAAAATCGTCAAGGTTGAAGGAGATTACCTGATTCTTTCGACGGGTAATAACATCGAGCTCAAATTTCAAAAAGCCTTCGTGCATGCTGTGTTGCCTAAAGGCACGATAAAATCCATTCAGTAATTGCGCTTCCGGTATGGGGGAATTTATTCAGTATCCAGACAGATTGTCGCTGGCACAGTTACCGACACCGATTCAGGCCCTCACTCGTTTTCCAGAAAAACACGCTTTTGGTGACTGCTCGATTTTCATTAAGCGCGATGATCAGACGGGCGCTGTAACTTCGGGCAATAAGGTACGCAAGCTGGAATTTGTGCTTGCTGACGCGCTTGCGAACAAAGCAACTGTGCTGATTACTTGTGGAGGAGTTCAGTCCAATCACTGCAGAACAACGGTCCTGCTGGCAGCCCAGTTGGGTCTTCAGTGTCACCTTATATTAAGAGGAGAGGCTGGAGAGCTTGACAATCCTGATGGGAATTTCTTTATAAATCATATTGTTGGCGCTGAAATATCTTGTTATTCATCACGAGATTTCAAGGCGCACTTTAATCGTATTCTTGCCGGATTGATGAGCGATTATCAGGCGAAAGGTGAAACCCCTTATTTTATACCCATGGGCGCGAGTGACGGCACGGGGGTGTGGGGTTATGTCAATGCCTGTCAGGAAATAAGCGAATTTTGTGCAACAACCCAAACCCGTTTTACCGATATTGTCTGCGCAACCGGTTCAGGTGGTACCCTGGCTGGGCTGATAGCTGGAAATGCAATCTATAAACTGGGTGCACAGGTTCATGGCATCAATGTTTGCGATAATGCTGTGTATTTCAAACAAAAAGTTCGTCAGGATCTGATCGAATGGCACAGAAAATATGACATCAGAGATATTGATGTTAATGAACTGGACATCAATATCATTGATGGTTATGTGGGAGCCGGTTATGCAAAGGCAGATAAGGAGGTTATAGAAACCATCAAGGAAATGGCGAGATCGCAAGGCCTCATTCTCGATCCGATATATACCGGCAAGGCGTTTAACGGTTTGATCCGTGAAATCGGGAAAGGAACATTCAACGCAAGCGCCAATATTCTTTTTTTACATACTGGTGGCGTATTTGGCTTGTACTCGCAACGGGATAAATTTTATTGACTGACAAACTGATCTGTCACCTTTAATTGACCGGTATGCGTTTCACCCTCTTCGTGACACCGGTCAGAAGAGCGTAAGGAATGAGTTTGCAATAATCGGCGATTTCACTGACAGGCAGGTTTTTTCCCCAAAGTTCCACCTGCTCACCAATGCTCAGTTCGTCAACATCAGTACAGTTCACACAGAGCATGTCCATAGATACTCGCCCGACAATCGGGCAGCGTTTGCCACGCACCCAAACTGGTGTGCCATCCGGCGCCTGTACGGGATAACCATCGCCATAACCTGCTGCAACGATAGCAATTCGGGTTTTTTCAGCGGCAGTCCATCGACAACCGTAACCAACGCATTCACCTGCCGCGATTTCCTTTATGGCAATAACGCTGGAAAAGAACGACATCACTGGCACCAATGCGTTTTGACGCTCAGGGCATGGCGGAACACCGTAAAGCATTAAACCCGGCCGTACCCAGTCGTCAGCAATCGTTTTGTGATACATCAATGCGGCTGAATTACAAAGGCTCAAAGGCAGCTTTTTGTTTGGCAGGTGATTTGAAAATATTGAAACCTGTTTGTTTGTGATACCACTTTCAGGCTCATCAGCCGAAGAAAAGTGGGAAATCAGTGTTATTTCCGAATCGGGGAAGCTTGTGTGAACCGCATTAAATACCCGATCAAAATCATTCGGTAAAAAACCGAGCCGGTGCATTCCGGTATCCATTTTCAGCCAGAGTCTATGTTTGCCAATTCTGCATTCCGGCTTTTTGAGAAGTGCTAATTGAGAAAAGTCATGGATAACGAGATCGATATTTGAATTGAGAGCCTGGGTGCATTCAAAGCTATTCGATGGCCCTGAAAGCCAAAGTATTCTGGCATTGGGGATGGCCTTCCTTAAGGCCATGACTTCTTCAAAGCGGGCAACGGCAAAACCGTCGCAATGGTTCGAGAGCCTTCTGGCTACATCTTCCATGCCGTGACCATAGGCGTCGGCTTTGATAACAGCCATTAGTTTTCGTGAACCGGCGAATTGGCGCGCCCTGCAAAGGTTTTGCTGTAGTGCGTCAAGGTCAATCTCGGCATAAGTTATCGGTTTGTGCATGTTCAGGGCGCGTTTATGGTAGGTATCTGTAATATCTGTGTAACTTACACTATCGAGGCAAGGGTGTCCTCTGAATTCAGTAGGACGATTATGCAGGCTGGCTCGATTTTGCGTCAATTTCTGTCTTTTTGTGCCATAGTATGACTGTTAAAGCTATTTACATTGTTCATACACCGCGATTCGGGAGAGTTGATGAGATGACAGCACAAACGCCTAATGACAAAAAACTCGTTATCGCTATTTCCTCAAGAGCGCTTTTCAATCTGGATGAAAGTCATCAGGTCTATGAACAGGAGGGTGTAAGGGCTTATGCCGAATACCAGATTGCGCGGGAGGATGAGCCGTTGGCGCCGGGGGAGGGGTTTCCGCTGGTAAGAAAACTGTTATCGATTAATGAAAGTTTTCAGGATGCTCCCAGAGTTGAAGTTATTCTGCTCTCCAGAAATACAGCTGATACCGGTTTGAGGATTTTCAATTCGATACAGCATCATGGCCTCGATATAACCCGGGCAGCATTCTGCGGTGGCCAGAAACCGTACCGCTATGTTTCAGCGTTTGGTTGTCATCTTTTCCTTTCTACTGAATCGGAGGATGTACGCTCTGCACTGGAAAACGGTATTGCTGCCGCGACACTTATTCCGGCACCCGAAAAACAGGATTTCTCATCTAAAAGAGAATTGCGTTTTGCTTTTGATGGAGACTCGGTTCTTTTTTCTGATGAGGCAGAAAGAATCTACAAAAATGATGGTTTACTTGCTTTTGCCAAAAGTGAAAAAAATTCAGCCAAGACCCCGCTGATGGGAGGACCGTTCCGGGCATTTCTCGAGCAGTTACATCTGATTCAACGAGATTTCAAAGTGGACGAATGCCCGATAAGGACTGCACTGGTAACCGCCAGATGCGCTCCAGCCCACGAAAGAGTGATAAGAACCTTGAGGGAATGGCAGGTCAGGATTGATGAGTGTCTGTTTTTGGGGGGGCTTGATAAGGGGGAGTTTCTTCGTATCTATGGTGCAGATGTGTTTTTTGATGACCAGAAGACGCATTGTGCATCGGCCAGTCGTCATGTGGCGACCGGACATGTGCCCCACGGTATTGCCAATAATCCCTGATCGTCTTCATGGTTTTTGTTTTTTGCGGTTTGCTTGAGTGGCATTGCCTCAAATCAACAATCCCGATAAAAATTCCTTGATTTCTTTCAAATGCTATCGACTGATGAGCCTAAAGGCTTACAATCGTCACTTCATTTCATTTTCATAAAAATCGAATTAGAAGGAAGGGTATGTTCGCAAATATTCTTGTTGTGGCCGATCAACTGGAAAGCAAAAAAACAGCATTGAGAAAGGCCGCTCTTTTGTGTCAGGGGGTTAAAGCCAGAATTACCGTCCTGAGATTTCTCAGCGAAGCCAGGGCCTACACCAAAAGTGATCTTGATCGAGAATATGTCACTTTGAAAGAACAATGTGCTGATTTGAGCAAAATGGGTAGTGTTAGCGTGGATGTTGTCGTCGCCAAGGATATCGCAGACTGGGTGCTTTCCTTTTGTAAAAAAGGTGATTTCGATCTTTTGATCAAGACAGGGCATCGCTCCGAAACCGATTTTTATACCCCGACTGACTGGAAGCTGATTCGACTGGCTCCCTGTTCGGTATTGATTGCCGGTCAAAAACAATGGAAAAAGAACCCTGTTATTCTGGGAAGTCTGGATGTGAAGTCCGAAAAGCCGGTTCAGGTGGCCTTGAATAAAAAAGTCATTGCGACAATGGCATCCTATTCGGCATTCCTGCCTGCAAAAATGCATGTTGTAAGTTGTATACCCGTCGCAAAACCACTTCTTGAACTGGATATCACCGACTTGTCTGCGAAAGAACAAAAACATAGCGCAATGTATCACCAAAAAATCGATAACCTTCTGCAATCGGCCAATTTCGATCATGCCAAAATACATGTTCGTGCGGGTCTTGTTGAAAAAGTCATTTCCCATTGTGCGCATACCATCAAGGCTGATCTGGTTTTGGTTGGGAGTATTGGTCGAAAAGGGGCCAAAGGGTTTTTACTGGGTAATACCGCCGAAAGGTTGTTACGATTTATTGCTTCAGATGTCCTTGTTCTAAGGCCCTGACTTGAAGAGGAAATGTTGTTGAATATTGAAAACAAAGAGTGCTCTGTGACTTTTCTCGGTGCAGCCAGGGAAGTTACGGGTTCCTGCCACCTGGTGGAGACACCTTTTGCAAGTCTGTTGCTGGACTGTGGTATGCATCAGGGGCGCGATTCAATTCGTCGTCTCAAGGAAGAAGGTTTTCCTTTTGACCCGCAAACCATTGATTATGTCATTCTGTCTCATGCCCACCTCGATCATACAGGTCTTTTACCCCTGCTGGTTCACAAGGGCTTTTCCGGAAAAATATTTTGTACCCCTGCCACGAAGCAGCTGGTCAAGATACTGCTGGAAGATTCTTTTCACATCTATGAAAAAGACCTTGAATATGAAAACAAGCGTTTGCAGAGAGCCGGTAAAAAGAAACTTCAGAAACCCCTCTACACCCTTGAAGATGTCAGGAAGGTTTTGAAACTGCTCAAGCCGGTTAATTATGACCAGCTTTACACTGTTAATGCGGGTTTACAGCTGCGTTTTCATGATGCT
>JAGRJA010000508.1 GCA_020443005.1 Pseudomonadales bacterium | reverse complement strand
CTTGCGACAACATTGAGGGGATTGCGGTAAATGTGTATAAATTTTGCCGTCGGATAATAGTAATTAATCATAGTGATGCCATAAATATTCTGTGGCGTTTTATCAAACCATCGTCCTTTCGGGTTGTTCATCGCATCGAGATAAGCTCTGCCGTAACCATCGGAGATTTCCTTGCGATTTTGCGAAAAATCTTTCATCGCATGAAATTTTTTATTAGTAATCTTGTCCAGCTTCCTGTGATCCTTAAAAATTTGCGTAAGGTAATGTCGTTCATAGCGGGGGCTGCCGTAAGGGTCTGCCCAACGAAAAAAATGCGTTTCTTCAGGGCATTCCAGCCTTGGATGCTCTTTAAGAATATCTCTCAACATGGTTGTACCTGAACGGACACAACCCAGAATAAAAAAAGGTGTATTATCAACCGATGATTTTATCGAGCTATTAACAGCGGATGATTTCGAAACAGTTTTCTTTTTAAACATAGACTTTAACCAACCTTATAATTAGATACGACTATAGGCTTGAATAATTTCTTCCGGTGAACCAACACCCTCAATACTTCCATTATTAAGTAATATCGCCCGATCACAAAACTCCATAATAGTCTCTTCATTATGGGAAATCAGTACGACAGTTTTATTCGAACGAATTCGCTCCACCATGACTTTTCTTGACTTTTCCTTGAATCGGCTATCCCCAACTCCCAAAACCTCATCAATCAGTAACACATCAGGGTCAGTATGACAGGCAACTGCAAAACCCAGTCTTGCCTTCATGCCAGAGGAATAGGTCCTCACTTCATCATCAATTTGAACGCCAAGTTCTGAAAATTCAATGATCGAATCCATCAGCTCCACCATTTGCTTTTTTCGCATGCCCAGCAATATACCGCTCAAAATAGCATTTTCACGACCACTGAGGTGCTGAAGAAAACCCACCTGGAGTGCAAGCAACTGAACTGTGCCTACCCGGCGAACTACAGTACCTTTATCTGCATTAATGATACCCGCCATCAATTTCATCAAGGTACTTTTTCCCGCGCCATTTTTACCAATAATGCCGAGTGTTTCGCCCTCATACAATTTAAAACTCAGGTCCTTGAAAGCCCATATTTTTCTTCTGTTAAAAATGTTCAGGGAGCTGTAAAAGCATACACCTGCATCCTTGAATTCCATGACAATTTTTTTATCAGGTTCTTTTATCTCAGCCATAATATTCAACCGACAACTCTTGGGTAGAACCTGTCAAGTTTTACAAGCAGAAAAAACATAAGGACAAACAAAATCAGCGATGCACCACCTACCCAAATCAGGCCAGCCATGTCCGGCGCCTCCCCATACAGCAAAACAGCTCTATGGCCATCAATAATGGTGACCATTGGGTTCCAACGCAGGTAAACCTGAATTTCCGGAGCGATATCGTTGATATCGAAAAAAATACCTGAGAGGAAAAACAGCAAAGTCATACCATAGTTAACCAGATATTTGGCATCAGGTATGATAGGAACCAGCGCGGCACCAAAGCCCGAAACGGCGCAAATTAACAAGAACTCAATCAATAATAAGACAGGGATATATAACCAGGCTTCAGTAACCGGCATGTGAAAAAGCAAAAGCGACACCAGAAAAATCAAATACACAATCAAAAACTTATAAGTATTCGCTACGACAATGACTGCAGGCAGGATGATTTTGGGAATATACACTTGCCCCATCAATCCAACACTGGACGATATTATGCCGCAGGATGTTCTTATCGTACTGTCTATCCACTTCCAGACGAGTAAGCCGCAAAGCAGGTACATGACATAATCCGAGCCACCCTTGCGCAAGCCGACGCCAAAAACAATATAAAAAATTGCCATATAGAGCAATGGATCAAGAATCCACCAGATGAACCCCAGATAGGCTCGGGATGCTTCTCGCGACAACTCCGCATTTGCCCTGTATACCAACAGCTCAAAATAGCGAGCCAACATAGCTATTACCTATTATTCTAGCCGACTCGGAAGTGTACACAGAGTTATCTCCCAAGACCACACTTTAGCCATGTACTTAATGTTGCCCAAAGATATGCAAAAAGATTGAGAAATTCGGGTTAGCTGATCAAGTCGTCACAGAGAAAACATCAATCTGAAATATGGATAGAGTCAAGCAAGATTTTTTGAGCATCAGTAATTCATGTGCGAGAAACCAACAAAACCCTCGATAATTGCCACTGGCCACTGTTATAGACGATCAGCAGCCCCAAACACACACCCCATAACCCCATACCCCCATAACCCCATAACCCCAT
>JAGRJA010000507.1 GCA_020443005.1 Pseudomonadales bacterium | reverse complement strand
TGTTGCCAGCATCCGGCAACAGTGAGCTGGTAACCCCACTCATGCCCATCATGCTGAATCAGCAGATAATCGAAACCGATAGCGACGGCTATCTTGCCAACCTGGAAAATTGGTCACCGGCTGTGGCCGAAAAAATTGCAGAAGACCTGTGCATTACTTTAACCGAGGAACACTGGGAAATTATTTATTTATTACGGGGTTTCTACCAGACCTATGACCTCTCACCGGCAATGCGACCTTTAGTGAAATATATCAGGGAAAAACTCGGCCCGAACAAGGGTAACAGTATTCATTTGATGCGACTGTTCCCCGAAAGCCCCGCCAGACTCGCCAGCAAGATAGCAGGCCTGCCAAGACCGGAAAACTGTTTATGAGCGAGTCGACACTCCCACAGGCCCCCTCTTCAATCGAAACATCTGCTGTATCCGCTAAAACCGGGGTTAAGCGACAACGGGAGCATGTTCATACCCCCAATAAAGATACCGAGCACCCTTTCGCACCTTTTGTCCGCATTCTGGCCAAAGGCAAGACAGGCTCGCGAAGCCTGACTGAAGAAGAGTCATTCAAGGCTTTCAGCATGATTCTTGATGGCGAAGTTGAAGATGTACAACTCGGCGCTTTTCTGATGCTTCTTCGGGTCAAGGAAGAAACGCCGACAGAACAAGCCGGTTTTACACGGGCAATTCGTCAATATATTAAAAACAACAATTTTTTCAGCCCTGATGTTAAGGCTGATATAGATTGGCCAAGTTATGCAGGAAAACACAAACAACTGCCCTGGTATCTTTGTGCCGCCCTCCTTCTTGCCGGCTCAGGTTTGAAAGTGTTTATGCACGGCGTTGAGGGACATACTTCTGGCAGACTCTATACAGAACAGGCGCTGAAAAACCTGGGCATCGGTATTGCGAACAATTCAGCAGACATTGGCAAACAGCTCTCCGAAAACAACTTCTGTTTTTTGCCATTGGAAAAATTCTGTTCGCCCCTGCACCGCATCATCCAGCTTAGAAATACTTTTGGTGTGCGCAGCCCTGTGCATTCCCTTATCAGAATGACCAACCCGCTGCGCTGCAAGATTTCATTACAAAGTGTCTTTCACCCTTCGTATGCAAAGACACATATATCAGCCGCATTACAACTCGAGCAGCCGTCCTCGCTTGTGATAAAAGGAGAAGGTGGCGAGTTCGAAATGCGCCCTGATGCGAAAAACACACTGCACATATTACAACAAGGTCACTATCTGGAAGAAACATGGGCGAGACCTCTTCCTGAAAAAACACCGGTTTGCACAGACTTAAACCTTGATCATTTGCTTGATGTTTGGCGAGGACGCCGAGAGGATCGTTATGGTTTACAGGCGATTCGGCTAACTTCTGCAGCTGTTCTGAGGATGACAAAACAGTGTAAAAATGAAAACGAAGCACTCTCTCTTGCCGAAGATCTCTGGCAAAAGCGAAAACGCGATCTCATATAGAAGCGTGGTCTCTAGGAGACATGTACCAATACCTGCCTTTTTCCGGTGTGGTGCCGGTGTTCCCAGAGGAAAACACCCTGCCATGTGCCGAGTGCAAGGCGCCCCTGAGATACCGGGATGGACAGGCTGACAGCCGTTAGCGCTGCCTTGATATGTGCCGGCATATCATCCGGCCCTTCA
>JAGRJA010000506.1 GCA_020443005.1 Pseudomonadales bacterium | reverse complement strand
CTCCGGGTTTGCCGACGACCGGCACCTCATGGATTTTCCCGAAAAGAGACAGCAAAAGATCCCACAC
The DNA here is from genome assembly GCA_020443005.1 of Pseudomonadales bacterium. Taxonomy (GTDB): domain Bacteria; phylum Pseudomonadota; class Gammaproteobacteria; order Pseudomonadales; family UBA7239; genus JAGRJA01. Next base: position 1,668 of record JAGRJA010000506.1, on the reverse strand, counting down.
ACCATGGCCCACCGCCGACAAGGTTTTGGCGGACGGGGTATTTTTGAAGGCCGAGCGACTGTCACAATGGGGCACCTGGGCTATCACCCCCAGAAGCGATTGATCTTTGGCGGCAACCGTAAGGGCATGGCCACCCCCGAGAGAGGAGCCCCACAGAATTATTCTCGATGCATCAACAAGAAAAAGACTGCGCAAGAATTCTATGGCGGCTTCCCAGTCTTCTACCTGTTTCTTCGGGTCAACCAGCCTTCTGCGTCCGCCAGCGCTATCACCTGAACCCCTATAATCAAATGTAAGAACAGCTACGCCAACTTTGACAAAAGCCTCAATATAAGAGCGATTGCCAAAATGTCTTTCGGCAGCATAACCGTGCCCCATCACAATAACCGGAGGCCGCTCTGCGCCTTCAGGTAAAAAAAGGCTTCCGGTACAGTCCTGCCCTTCACTCGAGAAACTCATGACCTTTTCATTCATTGCTGATGCCTCCATGACACCGCCCTGGCAACTTGCAAAAACCCTTCATGGTTTCCACCATCTGACACACCCCGTAAAAAAACGGTAACTGAAGAACAGGACAAACCGATTCTGCAAACCGGGAATTTTACTGGTCAAAACTCCCGCCTCTTTTAAAAATACTGCTCAACTTCGGATTGCCATATTATCAGAGATTCCGGCAATAAAGGGGATGGAAAAGCCGGGCAAGGCATCAGGAAAAGACCAAAACCCGTCAAACAACATGCTGCTACAATAACGGCCTTTGGTGAAATTGGGAATAGTGGCAAATCATGCGACACCTTCAGGTTACAGATAAAAATATCAAGGGCTTGAAATGGCATGTCTTCGCCATGCTTTTGCCTTATATCAGCGAGTTCAGAAAGCGAATATCACTGGCAATATCATTTATGGTACTTGCCAAGCTTGCCAGTGTGAGCCTGCCCTTTTTCCTCAAGTATATTGTCGATGGACTCGACCCGGAAACAGGGAATGTGGCAAAGTTCATCTTTCCTCCGCTGGCACTGGTACTTGCCTACGGCTTTGCCCGTTTCCTTAATGTTATTTTCAACGAACTTCGCGATACCGTTTTTGGCCGGGTCACAGAACACACCATGCGCAAGGTCGGGTTAAAAACATTCATACACCTGCATTCACTTGATCTTGACTTTCATCTTAATCGCCGAACAGGTGGTTTATCACGGGATATTGAACGCGGTATCAATGGCATCAGTTTTCTGATGCGTTTTCTGATCTTCAATATTCTGCCCACACTTTTTGAAGTCCTTCTGGTTGTCTGTTTACTTTTCTATAACTACGGGATCGTGTATGCATTGATTACACTATTCTCAGTGATTGCCTATGTCTGCTTTTCCATTTACGCCACAGAATGGCGGACACGCTTTGTCAGAGAAGAAAACGAAGCTGATTCCTCCAGTAATACACGGGCAATTGATAGCCTGATGAACTATGAAACAGTCAAGTATTTCACCAACGAAAACCATGAAGCCAGAATGTATGATCATGAACTGATGTTCTGGGAACAGGCGAGACGAAAAAACCGCCTGACACTGTTCGCACTCAATGCAGGGCAGGCCTTGATTATTGCCATTACCATGACGACCCTGCTGGCACTGGCCGCGTCGGAAGTCATCGCAAAAACCATGACAATCGGTG
>JAGRJA010000505.1 GCA_020443005.1 Pseudomonadales bacterium | reverse complement strand
TCCGAAGGCGGCCCCGTCGAATACGCGCTTCAAGCGCTGTGCCCAAGTCATGGCGGCTCGGCGCTCAGCTGGGGATTTGCTTTCCTGTTGAATCGGTGCCGTATTTCGTTTCCTTTTACCGGGTGTTACTTTGTCTCGGAGTTTACTCCTTGGTGCGAAAACACCGTGAAATCTGGTCAAGTTGACTCGCGGCTTGGGTACCAGGGCAGCCAGTTTTGCGATAAAATCCAAGGGCGGGAGGCAGCCCCGCTCAAAATGACATATGTAGTTCCGTTGCGGTAAGGTGTCTTCAATTGGTATCGAATTTGTCCATTACTGGTTAGAGACAATCGCTTTTCAGAAATGGCAGGACGGGAAATATAGCGGCACAATCTCTCGAGTTTATCTCTTTGATGGGCTTCAGCCATGACTCCTGCATGAAGAGAGAATCCTGCCAGTTTAGCTACCCGTGCTGTGGATGGCTCATCCGGTTGAGGCGGTAGAGTTTGTAGTGTAGTGGTCTAATAGCACCGGACACTTAAATAAGAGACAATTACCGTCAACTATTTAAGGGCCAAAGGATGCGTCTGCGGATGAAGTAGGTAAAATGACGCGTACCCTTACTGGGTTTGTTGTCAGTCTGCGAGAGGTTATGGTCGAAATACGGTCAGATGCCGAGTCGGTAAGTCAGGGTGCGCAGATGCAGGCGGGCGAGATCAGGTCAGCTTCCGACAAAATGACAGAAAGCGCCAACCAGATAAAAGAGTTGGCTGCAACGATCAGCGAAGTGACGGCAACATCTGATTCGTTGGCAGCGAGCGCTGATTATATGGTGGACACATCCACTGAAGTTTCAGAAATCCTGAAAAAAGGGGTCACTGTCTCTGCACATCACCAGACAGCGATGGATGAACTGGTGGCCAATATGGAAGAAAGCGTTCAGGCGATTGCCCGACTCCAGCAAGAGAGTTCAAAAATTGGTAGTGTATTGCAGGTGATCCGAAGCATTGCAGAACAAACCAATCTGCTTGCACTTAACGCGGCGATCGAAGCGGCCCGTGCCGGTGAGCATGGCAGGGGGTTTGCGGTGGTTGCCGACGAGGTGCGTGCTTTGGCCAACCGAACTCAGGAGGCAACAGTTGAAATTGATCGGGTGGTGGTGCAGTTGACGGAGCAATGTAATCTGGTCGTGGAGGACATGGCAAAGGGATCATCACTCTCTAATAGCAGCAGAAAACAAAGCCATGAAGTAGAGCAGCTGCTTCAACAAATTGGGCTCTGCCTACCTGTTCAGGCTGGAACTGGACCAAGAGTCAGAACCGGACCTCAGTAGCGACTACCGATTGTACAGTTTAGAAAACCAGACCTTTAATGCTGAAGAAATCACGCCATCAAATCGTTACTATCCCGACATTTCGCCGCTTTCCTGGGAAGCTCATGATATCAACATTGTGGGATCGCTGAATTTTACGGTGCTCGATGGAAGCGGCATCCTAGTGGTTGATCAAATCGACACCTTGACCGCCTAACAGCGTACTCATCTCACCCCACCTGCCCTTCAAGATTTCGGGGGGAGGCTGGGGCGATATGAATTGGCTGCTGATAACCTGAAGTCGTTACTAAGTTGGCCGCAGAAGTCTGCGACCTTTCACATGAAGATGAAAATGCCAAACATCTTGAGAACCGCCCGGCTCATTATTCTGCCATATGGAAATGCCATTCAATAACCAAATGTTTTTCCTTGCCTGCGCGACTATCTTTGCATGATGTATCACGTCGGCAAGAAGGTTCTCTAGAGGCTCGAAATCAATGGAACCAGATCGTTGAGTGTGTTAATCGAATAATACGGCGGATCTAAACTTGCCGGCCAATCATGAAACCCGCTTAACCAGATAGGGAGCATCCCCGCCTTTTGTGCACCTTCAATATCATTGACGGGATTATCGCCGATGTATATGCATTGCTCGGGTAAAAAGCCCGCCGACTCAATCACCATTTTAAAAATTTTGGTCGATGGCTTGCTTACTGCTACTTCCTCTGAGCTGACTATCAGGCTCAAATACCGGCTGGATTTCAGATTACGTGCAGTGGCAACACGGGTGATTCGCGCACCATTTG
>JAGRJA010000504.1 GCA_020443005.1 Pseudomonadales bacterium | reverse complement strand
TTATTACAAAGTGACCAGCAGGGAGCTCAACGGGAATGAATCTGAACGAAATTATGGTTGCATTCTATACGCTGCTCCACAAGGAGATTCGGCGTTTTACCCGTATCTGGGTGCAAACCCTGATCCCCCCCGCCATTACCATGACGCTTTACTTCCTTATTTTTGGCACCCTGATCGGTAAAAGGATTGGCGAAATGGGGGGTGTTGACTATATGCAATTTGTAGCCCCTGGCCTGATTATGATGTCGGTTATTACAAATGCCTATTCGAATGTGGTTTCTTCATTTTTCAGTGCGAAATTCCAACACAGCGTTGAGGAAATGCTGGTTTCCCCGCTGCCCAACTTCATTATTCTGGCGGGTTATGTTCTAGGGGGCGTCGCCAGAGGTTTGTGTGTGGGTTTTATCGTCACCCTGTTATCCCTGCTCTTCACTCAACTCGTTATCCATAATCTTCTGGTCGTTATCAGTATCATTTTCCTGACTTCAATACTGTTTTCGCTCGCCGGCTTCATCAATGCAGTCTTTGCACAGAGTTTTGACGACATATCCATCATCCCTACTTTTGTCCTGACACCACTCACTTATCTGGGTGGTGTGTTCTACTCCATAGCACTCCTTCCTCCCTTCTGGCAGGATGTCAGCAAGGCCAACCCGATTCTCTACATGATCAACGCCTTCCGCTTCGGGTTTCTCGGTATCAGCGATATCAACCTTGTCTATGCTTACTCAATGATCTGTATCTTCATCATAGCGGCTTACCTCTGTGCGATGAGACTGCTTGACTCGGGTTATGGTCTTCGCCACTAGACATAGGGAGAGATGTAATGTGTATAACCACAGGTGATTTTGGCAGCCTCGGTTCAGAAACGAACTACAACCAGAGCTATGATCCTGCCATTCTTGTGCCGATAAACCGACAGGAAAATCGCGCTTCACTGAAACCGGACGATTCGATTTTTCAAAACTTCAATTTTTCCGGTCACGACCAATGGACGGTGTATGAAGCATCCTGGCTGAATTTCAAAGGCCGTCCACTGTGCGCCATCCTTGATATCCACATTCCTGCTGATTCTCCGAATACAGTTGAATCAAAGTCACTCAAACTCTACCTGAACAGCCTCAACCAGCAAAAATTCGATTCACCCGAAAAATACACGCACCTGCTCTGCAATGATCTCTCCGGTCTCTGTGGTGCTCCCGTAGAAATTCACTGTTTTGCGCTCAATGGTGAGCTATTTGCATCAAGCACAAAAAATACCTTGGGTAACGCAGCAAGACCTCTTGCAACAGCTGCTGACGATACAGGCTATCTCTGCCTCGACACACTCGATATTGCACTTGATTCTTTCCAGCCTACTCCCGCGCTTCTGTCTACAAAAGCAGTCACTGCCGAAAAGAAACTTTGCTCCCACCTGTTTCGCAGTAACTGCCCCGTGACCAACCAACCCGACTGGGCATCCATTTTTGTATCCTACTCAGGCCCCGAAATAGAGCCTGAATCGCTATTGGCCTATCTTTGCAGCTACCGACAGCACATGGGTTTTCATGAACATTGTATCGAACAGATTTTTCTGGATTTACTCTCGCACTGCCAGTGCAAGAAACTTTCAGTTGAGGGTCGCTTTTTAAGGCGCGGGGGAATTGACATCAACCCTTTCAGATCTAACTGTAATGGTGAGCCCCTTGGCGTGAGAATGCCACGACAATAAACTGATTTCCTATTTCACAGTGTTTTTAAGTTTTGTCGCTATTGTCAGCAATGACTTTATTATTTTATCGCGATCAAAGTTTTTCACTTTTTCAAGATCGACATATAAAGTAAAACCATCCATCTGCTGCTCAAAGAAGGTCTGCTCCTTACCGAGATTTTTCCTGAAATCAACCACCTGAAAAACCTTCACAGGCTCACGAAACCCCTTCACGGTTATCTCCCCTTTATCACGACACATGATCACATCCTTGACCAGGGAATAGGTATGCTCCGAGATGAGGATTTCGCCAGGGGGTGCATTGCTCTCAAGACGGCTGGCCAAATTGACTTCTGTGCCCAGCAAGGTGTAATCCAGTCGTTGTTCCGTACCAAAATTACCCACAGTGCAAAATCCCGAGTTAATACCCATACGCACTTCAAGCCCCCGTGATACACCCTGACTGGCCCAACGCTGTTGCAGGTCTTTCATTTTGCGTTTCATTTCGATGGCCATCGCAACACAGGCAACAGCATCATCTCTGGAGCCCCGGCTTGAAGGGTCTCCAAAAAATACCATGATTGCATCACCGATAAACTTATCGATGGTTCCACCGTATTTATGGATAATATTACTCATTTCACTCAGGTATGAATTGAGTAGAACCGTCAATTCTGCTGGTTCCATCTCTTCCGACATCTCACTAAACCCCTTGATGTCAGAGAAAAAAACTGTCAGCGACTTCCTTTTCGTCTCCAGCTTTACATCCTGACCGGAAAAAATGGTTTGCCATACCTGGGGTGAAACATAACGGGATAACTTCCAGGTTTTCATTCTCAGGGCTTTCTGGTCTTCTGCAACCTTGAGAGACTCTCTCTTGATCATCCCTAACTGTTTGTAGATATAAAAAGAGTAAATACAAAAATAACTGCTGACCCCAATCAACGAAGGCATGTTGACACTGAAACTGCCAATCAGGTGGACCTCAGGTTGATAGGCAAAGTACATGACTATCAAGCCGAAAAAGAAACCCGCGATATCCTCGATCCAGTGTCTGGGGCCACCATTGATCAGGGCATGGGATTGAATAAGGGTGAAAAAAAGTATGGCTGGCAACAGGCTCAACTCAATGACAGATACCAGCGCACCGAGAAAAATGGCATCCGAAAGGGAAAATATCCTGACCACCTTCCCCAGTCGCTTCTTTAAGCGCCGCGTTATCACAAAAGCAACATGCGGATAAAGCAACCAGAAAACAAACGCCAGGTTTACAATTGCAATGAGCGGATTTTCTACTTTCAGGAATGGCAACAAGGTGCCGAGAGCCACAAAGGAGATCAGAAGGCGAAAATAATATTCGCTTCGGGGAATGTTTAATTTACTGTCCCGCTTCTCATCCTGAGGTTCAGGTACTTCGCCGACTTTGCTCATTGGGGAATATATAAAAAATTTAATACAATTCACTTTATGACATTTTTTCACCTGATTGTCTAGCATAAAAATACAACAACTACTTTTTCTTCAGACACTTAGAACCGATAAATAAGGTCACTTCTAGAAAGAAAGCGGAAATAGCGGTACTATATAACCCACATAATGCGTTGGCGAAATACACTTTACACTCGCGACCTGCAATCATCGGAACCGGACAAACGGCCTTATCTTGGACACCTCCCATCAAATAGCACATTTCGGTCACTCCCATCGATTTTGTGTAGCGCCGATGCTGGACTGGACCGATCGCCACTGCCGTTACCTGTTCAGACTGATCTCGAAAAAAGCCATTTTGTACACAGAAATGGTCACTGCCGGTGCCATCATTCATGGTGATCGAGATCGCCACCTGCTCTTCAATCAGGAGGAGCACCCTGTTGCCTTACAGCTCGGTGGCAGTGCGCCGGATGAACTCGTTCAGGCACTGAAAATTGCAGAAAGCTATGGCTATGATGAATACAACCTGAATTGCGGTTGCCCCAGTGACAGGGTACAAAATGGCGCTTTTGGCGCCTGTATGATGCTGACTCCACAGCTTGTTTCAGATTGTTTGAAGGCCATGACAGATACTTCGGGAAAGAAAAACATTTCCCTGAAATGCCGCATCGGTGTGGACGAGCAGGACAGTTACGAAGCGTTCAGCCAGTTCATTCATCTTGCGACACGGGACAGCCAGATCGAAACCGTGATCGTGCATGCCCGAAAAGCCTGGCTGAAAGGGCTCAGCCCAAAACAGAACCGCGAAATTCCACCGCTGCACTACGACTATGTCTATCAGTTAAAAAAAGATTTTCCCGATCTGGACATTATCATTAACGGAGGCATCACCAACATTGCAGCAGGCCTTGCACATCTCGAATACACGGACGGCGTTATGGTGGGCCGCGAAGCCTATCAGAATCCGTGGCTGCTTGACGCGGTAGACACTGCTTTCTATCAACAACCGTCATCGTCAAAAAAGCGATGCGAAGTGTATATGCAATTTATGGATTACTGTGAAACAGAAATGAGCAAGGGTGTTAAACTTCATCATATGACAAGGCATGTTCTCAACCTGTTTAACGGTCAAGCGGGCGCAAAACAATTCAGGCGGCATATCAGCGAAAATGCCTGGCGTGAAAACGCCAGCCTGTCAGTCATGCAGGATGCCCTGAACAAGCTGTTAGCGCAAAAACCCTCATTTACTGATACAACTTCCGGAAATCAAAATGATCAACAAACTTGAGCAATTGAAAGGTATGACCGATGTCGTGGCAGACACCGGAGACATAGACGCGATCATTCAGTACAAACCGCTGGATGCAACAACAAATCCCTCTCTGTTGCTAAAAGCCAGCAGCCTTGACCGTTACAGCAAGCTGCTTGACAGGGCTGTAGCAACAGCACGCAACACACACACACTGTCCAGCGATGAACAGCTTTCGGATGCCGCCACCCGCCTCGCGGTTGACATCGGCACCGAGATACTCGGGGTCATTCCCGGGCGAATCTCGACGGAAGTTGATGCTCGCCTGTCCTTTGATACCCGACGCACCATTGAACAGGCTCGCAAGATAATACGGCTCTATAATCAAGCCGGTTTTTCCACTGAGCGAGTGCTGATCAAGGTTGCCGCAACCTGGGAAGGTATTCGCGCAGCAGAAGTCCTGGAAAAGGAAGGTATAAACTGCAACCTGACACTCCTTTTCAGTTTTATGCAGGCAGCCGCCTGTGCAGATGCCGGCGCTTTTCTGATTTCACCCTTTGTAGGCCGTATTCTGGATTGGCACAAGAAAGATACCGGCAGAGCGACCTTTCCAGGCGATGAAGATCCGGGTGTCATTTCAGTAAAACGCATTTTTCACTACTATAAACACCACGGTTACAAGACAGTGGTAATGGGAGCCAGCTTCAGAAACAAAGAGGAAATCGAGTCTCTCGCCGGCTGTGACCGACTGACGATCGGCCCACAATTTCTGCGTGAACTTGAGGAAGATAAGGGCGTTCTGACCCGGCAACTGTTTTCCGAAAAACCGGAATCCCCGGAAAGCATACCCGACCTTGGAGAGGCAAACTTTCGCTATCAAGTTAATGATGATGCCATGGCGACTGAAAAACTTGCCGAAGGTATTCGGCTGTTTGTTGCCGACCAACTCAAACTGGAAGCCCTGTTAAAAACAAGGCAATGAATTGAATAGCCATGATCAACTCCATCAAACAGTTCTTCACCGAACGGGTTGCACAAATAGACCAGCAATCGGCCCTTGAAAAAACGCGGCTCGCCTGCGCTGCGCTGATGATTGAAATCATGCGGGCTGATAACGCGATTGACCCTGCGGAACAAACCGCCCTGCTTTACCTGCTCAAAAAACAGTTCAGTCTGGAAGGCGAGGATATCGAAACCCTCAACTCACTCGCCACACAGGAAGTCGAGGAGGCAACCTCACTGTTCCAATTTACCCGTTTGATCAACGAAAACTACAGTTACGAGCAAAAGCTGGGGGTTATAGAGGCTATGTGGCTTATTGCTTTTGCCGATGACAAGCTCGATAAATATGAAGAACACCTGATCAGAAAAATATCAGATCTTCTGTATGTCCGACACAGTGATTTCATCAGGCTAAAAAAGAAAGCATCAGTAAGCCGCCTGAACACATCGGGATAAAACCCCGGTGTAAAACAGCGCCCTGAACCTAAAGGCCCTGCTCCAGGTTATCGACCAGCTCACAAAAACGATGTTTGTTCTGCTCACTCAGGCTCATCAAAACGCGGTGAGCTTCAATCACCTTGCTACGCACGATATCTTCGTCGGGAAGGACACCACTAACTTCAACCGCACCTTGCGCCATTGCCAAAACCGGTCTTTCAGTATGAATATGAAAAAGTGTTCCGAATGACATGCTTTCAAGTAAATGGGTAATCGAAGGATGAGGAGAATAGATCAGTGACTCAATACCACGCTCGTTTTTCAGATAGAGTGCAATTCGAGCCAGAAACCCCAGGGTCGTACTATCAATGCCCTCTGTTTCAGAAAGGTCGACAATCAAGGTGTCAAAGGTAACCCCCTTGAAAATAGAGAGGATGGTAGAGTCAATCGATGTACAAAGATTAACCCGAATATCCCCGACCAGACGCATAACATATGTGGTGTCATGATGAGCGAGAAGTATCTTACCGGCTAAATTGTCAGCCATATCTACGGCACCTGTAAAAAGCAGCCAATCCGGTTTACCGAGCGCTACCCGCTCTTGTTACCGTCATCAAGGCAATGTCATCGGGTGGATTCTCGACAGTTTCCAGCGAAAGCGCCTTTTTGAGACCTTCAAGTGTTCTGTCTGAACCGGCAAAAATATCTTTTAAAAGCTCTTCCTTCTTTAACAAACCTTCGGCGGGAAGAATTTCAAGCACACCATCGGAAAACAGTGCCAACGAAAATACCTCGGGTAATTGTATTTCATAGCGGGTGTAATCTACATCAGCAACGATACCTAAAGGCATGCCATTGCCTTCAAGGTACTCCGCGTGTTCGGCAGTCGCGAGAATGGGCATCGGCAAGTGCCCTGCCACGCTGTATACAAGCTTGTTAGTAGCGGTATCGATGTACCCCAGGAACATGGTCACATATTTATCCATCGACAGGGTGAGCAATTCCCGATTGTAATAACCCAGTATATCGGCCGGAGAGATATTGCCCTGCTCATCCATCAGCTCGTGTCGAGCCCGTCGCAATGCAACGATGGAAAGGTGATACAACATGGCTGTTACAAATGCCGACGATGAACCGTGACCGGATACATCCGCAATAAAAAATCCAATATTTCGATTCGGCAGATATTCGACATATTCGATAAAATCGCCACTGAGATAGAGCGAAGGAACGATGTAGTGCTCGATGCGATATCCGTTACTGACCAGCGGCTCACTGGGAAACATTTTGAGCTGCATTTGCAGGCCCGCCTGTTGATCCTTTTCCAGAACTTGCAGGTGGGCTTTCAGTTCCTTGTTGGCTTGTTCAAGCTCTTTTCTGTAATGACGATTCTGTTCGAGCAGGTCGGTTCTTTCCAGCCCTCTTTCTATAGCGTGTTCGAGCACTTTCATATCAGCAATCGGCTTTACCAGATAATCACAGGCACCGATTCTCAAGGCTTCAACAACATCATTCATGGCACCCGCGCCGGAGATAACGATTGTGGGCGGAAGAACCTCTTCCTCCTCCTGAATATTTCTCAAGAGAGACAAACCGTCAATGCGAGGCATCTTAAGGTCACAAATGATCAATTCGGGGCGATGATGACGAAATAATTCCAGTGCCTGATAACCGTCTTCGGCCTCAATCACGGCATAACCACTGTCTTCAAGGTACGCAGCAATACTTTCACGCACAATCCTGTCATCATCGACAAGAAGAATTTTTCGCATCTCTGTGGATTCTGCTGCGCTCATGGCTCAGGTCAGGCCTCGCAAATCAATTCAAAAGTCAAAGTCTTCTTCCTCAAAACCACCACCAAAGTCATCCTCAACCGCACCATCGAGAATAAGGTAGTTACGACGCTGCCCCCAGGCTTCCCGTATAAATGTATAACTGTCGCCTTCAATCAGTTTCTCTGTATCCATCAGCATGGCACGAAGATCGATAATACCCAGGCCGATAAATGTATTGCGTGTCCTCACATGATCGATATACGAAACAGGGTGCAAAAAGCTTGAATCAACATACATACCGGGCGCATCGCGCAAGGTTGAAGGCCCCATAAGTGGAAGCATCAGGTATGGGCCATCATCTATACCCCAGACAGCGAGCGTTTGACCAAAGTCTTCCGGTTCGGAGACCTTAAGCCCCATGCTGCTTGCGGGATCATAAATACCTAGCAAGCCTATTGTTGTATTGATCAGAAAACGACCGGCATCGTTACCGGCTTGCCTGACCTTGCCCTGCATCAGGTCATTGGAGAACTGGCTCACCTCACCCAGGTTGGCGAAAAACCTGTGCACCGCGTTGGCAACCGGTTTCGGCACCACGCGCTGATAGCCTTCTACGAGCGGACGCACAAGGATATCGTCGGTTTTTGTATTGAATTTGAAGACAACCCTGTTCACCTTTTCAAAAGGGTCATGTATATGTGTTGAAACGGCATCGTTATCAGCCGCTAGCTCAACTGCATGAAGACCTGTACAGGTTCCTGGCAGTATCGCCAGAACGAAAACAACCAATCAAATTTTCATTCTTATTTTCTGCTAACCCAAACACCCCGACTCGCATTGTAAACAAGTCTAGGATGCGTATCTACTTCAGCGCAGTTTCCTCTCCAGGCATTACCATTCACATGAAAAAGGAAAACCCAAACACAACACACCCTCGCTTAAAACCGCTTATTTTGCCTTTCAACCTGCTTCCAGAGCTTCTCGATTCTTTGTTCGGATACGGGTACGGCCGTGCCCAGCTTTTGAGCGAAAACGGAGACACGATATTCTTCAAGCAACCAGCGATAATCGTTAAGCAGGGAATCGGCTGCAAAATCCTCAACACCCTTGCCCTCTATTCGCTGGTAAAAGCCTTCGAGTTTTTCTGTGTACTCAATATCACGCGACACACCCCCTCTCAATGTCTCAAAGCGTT
>JAGRJA010000503.1 GCA_020443005.1 Pseudomonadales bacterium | reverse complement strand
GGTGATGGCGATCTCTCCAACGCCCGATGGCAACCCGCTTGAAATTGTAAGGTCAGTCAAATCATTATTACCTGAAATACAACGAGTGGCACCTCCCGGGTTAACGGTAATCAATCAATTTGATGTGGCACACTTCGTCAATGCTTCTATAGAGGAGGTTACAAAAACACTCGTAGAAGCGGTGTTTATTGTCGTAGTTGTTATCTTTTTGTTTTTGGGCTCTTTTCGCGCAGTGATTATTCCAGTTGTGACAATCCCCTTGTCTTTGATTGGATCTGCAACTCTCATGTTGGCATTTGGTTTCTCTATCAACATTTTAACTTTGCTGGCCATGGTATTAGCTATCGGTTTAGTTGTTGACGATGCCATCGTAGTTGTTGAAAACATTCACCGTCATATTGAGGAAGGGCTTTCGCCTGTGCAAGCATCATTGACGGGAGCACGCGAGATCATTGGGCCTGTCATAGCGATGACGATTACATTGGCAGCGGTATATGCGCCTATTGGTCTGACTGCTGGACTGACGGGAGCCTTATTTCAAGAATTTGCATTCACCTTGGCGGGTGCCGTTTTTATATCTGGCATTGTAGCGCTAACACTTTCTCCGATGATGAGTTCACTGCTATTAAACAACAAGGTGAATGAGGGGCGACTTGCAAAGGCGATAGAGCATCATACTAATAGTCTCGAAAATCGTTATGACCGTTTACTTGGGTACACATTGTCCGAGAGAGTAGCTGTACTGGCAATCGGTGCTGTTGTATTGATTGGAATTGCCTTCCTTTTCGATGGGGTAAAAAGAGAGCTGGCCCCGGCTGAAGATCATGGGTACATCTTCACAGCGGTGAAAGCACCGCAATATGCCAATGTCGAGTACACCGAACGCAATACCGCTTTGATCAGTGATATTTTCTCGAGTATTCCAGAATTTGAAAGCAGCTTCATGAATAACGGGGTGGCGGGACAAAACAATGCGTTTGGTGGTGTAATTCTGAAAGAGTGGGAGGATAGAAACCGCAGCTCTGCAGAAATACAGTCGGAGCTAAATGGCCATGTTTCTGGACTCAGAGCGGTATTTGCTGCAATTTTTCCGCCACCACCATTGCCAGCTGGTAGTGGTGGCCTACCTGTTCAAATGGTTGTCCGTTCATCAGATAGCTTCATGAGTCTTTATGAGTCGATGGAGAGTATAAAAGGGGCTGCGTGGCGTAGTGGGCTCTTTGCGTTCGTCGATAGTGACTTGGCATTTGATACGCCGGAAGCGCGAATTTCAATTGATCGTGATAAAGCAGGTGAACTCGGAATAAGCATGCAGGCTATTGCCGATACTTTGGCCATACTGGTAGGTGAAAACCTCATCAACCGGTTTAATTGGCATGACCGTTCTTACGATGTCATTGCTCAAGTATCAGGATCTGAGCGGTTTACGCCTGAAAATTTCGGTGGATACTATATCAGGACTTCATCGGGTGAATTAGTTTCCCTGTCAACAGTCATTCAAACCAATATGCGACCGCAGGCAAATCAACTTTCTCAGTTTAATCAGATGAATTCGGTAACGCTTTCTGCAGTACTGGCGCCAGGTGTAACGATGGGTCAGGCTGTCAACTTTCTCAAAGCACAAAATATACCTGCTGGAGCAACTATTGATTGGCTATCAGATAGTCGACAGTATGTTACTGAAGGAAATCGCTTAATGATGTCCTTTGTCTTTGCGTTAATTGTCATTTTTCTCGTGCTTGCTGCGCAGTATGAATCCTTCAGAGACCCATTAGTCATTATGGTTACTGTGCCGCTCGCTATTTGTGGTGCGCTTATTCCTCTCTACCTGGGTTTTACCACGCTAAATATCTATACGCAGATAGGGCTGGTAACACTGATTGGTTTGATATCAAAGCATGGCATTCTTATGGTGGCTTTCGCTAATGAAATGCAGGTTGCAGAAGACCTGGATAGATTATCAGCTATTCGTCGAGCTGCTCGTGTACGAATGCGCCCTATTTTAATGACTACAGCGGCAATGGTTGCCGGCATGGTGCCCCTGTTGTTTGCCAGTGGGGCTGGTTCAGCTAGCCGATTTGCGATTGGTATTGTTGTCGTAATGGGTATGTTGATTGGAACTTTATTTACATTGTTTATTTTGCCTACGGTTTATAGCTTTATTGCAAAAGACCATCGAGCTGCGACTAAATCAGAACGGGCCAAAGCGCTTGTAGAAGGGCAAGATTCATATGTTTAATTCTGGAATTCACAAAACCACTTTGCTATTACTGATGATTATGCTGTCTGGTTGCTTGAGTGAGCCCAATTACCAAACTCCGGAGCTGCCAGCGCATGCTGATATGGATTTTGTGACAATGTCGTCTAATACTACAAATCAACAGGCACCACTGAGTCAATGGTGGCGTTTATATAATGATAAGAAATTGGACGAGATAATAAAACATTCATTGAATGCCAATACCGATCTACGCATTGCTGAGGCTAATCTCGAACGTGCCAAGCAAATTTATAACGAGGTTGGTGGCGCTCGCTATCCAGTTACTCAGATTACGGCAGGTGCTGACTATGGCCGTGATCAAGCTTCATGGTCGGGAATAGGGAAGGCCTCCAGGCAGTGGACATACAGTAGTGACCTGAGTGTTTCCTATGAGGTTGATTTATTTGGTCGTGTGCACCGCAGTATGACTGTGGCTTATGCAGACGCGCAAGTGGAAGCCGCAAGGCGAGATGTAGTGCGCCTGGTGATAATTGCGGAAGTGACCCGTGCCTATGTCGACACATGTGTGCTTGGTAAATCAATTGAAATTGCAGGTAACTCAATCGCTATAGCAAATAAAAGTGTAGAACTGATTACTCAAAAAGAGGCATCAGGTGCTGCCAGTCAATTAGATGTGCAACGAGCTTTGGCGAACTTGGCTAAAGTCAAAGCTACTTTGGAGCCAATAAAGGCGGAGCGAATGAATCGTTTGTTTGAGCTGACTGCTTTAATGGGGCTTGCGCCCGCTGATATGCCTAAGGACGCTGTTGAGTGTGTAAAAATTCCAACATTAACTGTAGATCTGCCAATTGGAGATGGGCGGCAACTGTTAAGTCGAAGACCAGATGTTCGAGTTGCAGAGATGCAGTTAGCAGCTGATACCGCACGTATAGGTGTAGCCGTGAGCATGTTGTATCCCAAGATCGTCTTGGGCGCTCATGCAAGCTATTTGAATGACAAATTGACGCAAAATAATGAATCATGGTCATTCGGGATTGGACCTTTGATTTCATGGAGTCTTCCTGATGTGTCTGTTCAGCGCACAAGAGTTGAGCAGGCAGAATCAAAAGCTGCTGCATCGCTTGCAAATTTTGATGGTGCGGTACTGAATGCATTGAAAGAAGTTGAGCAGGCATTAGTTAGTTATAATGCGACTCTACAAGAGTGCTTTAGGTTAAAAGGCGCTACAGAACACGCAAATAATGCATTTTTACTCGCACAGCAACAGTATCGGGCAGGGTCAATTGGATACCTTGACGTACTGTCAGCACAACAATTTCTTGTCGAATCCGAACAGGAACTGATTGCCGTAGAACAACATCTTGGTTCTCAGAGAGTGTCACTTTTTCTGGCGCTTGGCGGTGGATGGGAAAACGACAATGCCTTATCGGCGTCTTCCGTATCGACTGAAGTGGTAGATGAGAGGCTTTAAGCCTCTTATGACGCGTAACATAAGGGTCCTTATGCCTGCTTAATGGAGTCATCTTTATGAAGATATTATCTTTTGCTGCGAGTAATAGCCGTCGCTCGATAAACCGGATGCTGCTTGAATACGCATCAAGATATGTCTCAGAATGCAAGATCGAGTATCTGGATCTCAATGATTATGAAATGCCTGTTTACTCAATAGATCGAGAGCAAGAATCCGGTATTCCGGAAAAAGCAACTCGGTTTTTACAAAAAATTCAGGGGAGTGATGGATTGCTTGTGTCGTTTGCAGAGCACAATGGTATGTATACGGCGGCATTCAAAAATATATTAGATTGGTCTTCTCGAATTAATACCAAAATATATCAAAATAAACCAATAGTGATGCTGGCAACCTCTCCAGGAAAGGGAGGTGCAAATAGTGTACTGTCTATAGCAAAGAATTCTGCTCAGTTTTTCGATGGAATTGTTGTGGGTTCATTATCAGTACCGCAGTTCAATGAAAATTTTGATAGCGAACAAGGGGTAATGATAAATCGAGATATAGATTTCAAACTGAAGGAAACTGTAGAAAATCTTCTGATTGCCATGCAAAAATAGTAGTGATTGGTCAATTTTATAAGATTGTCATGTTGATTGATGTTGCCGGATGAACGGCCTGATTGCCAGACCGATCACCCCTCGATAAAAATGGCGGATTTACAACCGGCTTCTTTGCCAGCGTTCGAAGTTGTCCATGTCTTCCTCGACCAGTTTCAGGCAAGCGGCAATGACCATGGCATCATCGACATAGCCGATCACGGGAATGACATCCGGAATCAAATCAATGGGACTCAATACATAGAGCAAGGCAGCCACAATGGCAGCAATCGAATACCAGGGGATTTCGCGGTAATCTCCTGACCAATAGGCCTTCACCATGGCAAACAGGGTTTTGACGATACCCAGATATTTTTTGAGCGGGCCTTTCTTGCCAAACGTTCTTTCGATTTCATCTTGCCTTCGCAGAACCTTTTCGACATCTTCCTCTGTGATCTTGCTGGATTGTTCCCTGAGAGCCTTTTCGGCATCGTCGTCGGTAAAATCAGTCATGGTGTTCTCCCTGGATTAAAAAAATAAATCATCGATGCTGGGCACACCCCGGAGAGTGTGCCCGTATTCATCATATTTCATGCCATTTTTTGATTACTTTTTGCAATAACCGTAGTCGGCAAATTTTGGATTGGTCAACACATAGGTATCCCGGAGATGGTGGCAAGGGATAATCCGCTCAAGCGGTTTTTCTTTCGTAATCTTTTCCTGAGTCGCCACGGCATCAGCTACAACGATCTCTTGTGCTTTTACCTTTTGCTCAAGTTTGGCGAGTTGCTCTTCATAGCGCTGGATTTTGTACTGATGGCTTCGGGTTTGACTTTCCTTGATCGCCGGATACTCCTTTTCAAAAGAGCGGTCCTCCTCCTTGTATTGTTCTATGCCACTATCCCGCGTGAAGACGGCACGGTTCAGGTCGTCTTTGGCGACTCTTACTTCCTTTAAATGCTGCACATGCCTTTGAGTAAGTGGATCCTTGAGAAAGTATGACCAAAACACTTTGTCAGCCATTGCCTTGGTGTCTTTGTAAGTGCCTTGTGGACCTTCGATTCGGTTAACATAGGTGACACCGTTATCAAGTAACAGAGTGATGTCTACATCATACTTTGAACCCTGCTCGATAATCGGTAGCGTAAGGGTGTATTCATCACCAAAAAACGGGGTATCCAGTTCGTACTCATCCCGGATACAAATGCCACTGAAAATGTAACTTGCAGCGCCTTCACCTTGAGCAATATTTCGATTATCAGCACTGCCGAAAACCTGATGAAGGTCACAACCGGCATTTTTGACCCTGAGTTCGCCATTCACCTCTGCAAAGGCTTTTTCTTTCTCAAGCAAAGTCGCCTTCAGTTTCTCTATCTGTTCTGTTTGCCAATTAAGTGTTTTTTGGTGGCGGTTTTCATAATCTGCCAATGTTTTACGAAGCTGCTCTGCAGATTTCTGCAAGTTTCGCTCCAGTGCATTTTCAACCAGATCCCGGTTTTCTTCGATAAAGGCATCGCGCTCGCCTTTGATTCTTTCAAGCAGGTCTTTCTGATCCTTGACATTGATCGGTGCAAACTCCACTTTCTCAACCAGTGCGGCATTGGCGGCTTCCTGCTGCCGTACAAAGGTTCGGTTACGATACCAGATCCCGTTTTCACTCAGTCCACTGGCGTAATAGCCTTCAGAGATCAACTTCTCGTTGTGGCGGGGAGAGGGACATTTTTCATAAGCCAGATTGCTTCGAAGGGTTGCATAAATTTCCTTCACGGTCAGTGATGCCAGAAACTGGTTGAGTTCGGCACCTTGAAGGTGCGCATTTTGTCCCATCTTGATGATGGCATTGCAGTCATAGTCAAAGTACAGAGGCAGGGGCTCAAGATATTTGGCGATAACAGGGATTTTCTTTTTTTGTGAATTCTCATCGGCCTGGCTAACACTGATGTTTGTCAGGATGAAGAGACTTAAAATAATCAGAGGTGACTTCAGCATGTAATTCTCCTGAGTGAGCAAGGGGTAGTGAACAGGCACTTCCCTGTGCCTGTTCCTGAGCGTTACTGTACGACCTCAATACGAACCTCAACCTGGTCACGATTAGCACCGCGCAGCTTGACCGAGTAATTGATGTCGTAATCCTGGCCAGTGGTGACCATGGTGCCTGAGCAGGCGCGAACACCCCGGTCAGCGTCGAAGGCTTTTTCCTCAATGTTGTCCAGATCAATGAGTTCCAGCTGCCAGTTGTCATAGGCGATCTGTCGGGTCAGATCCTTGACATTTGTGCTGCCGCATCCGGGTACCCCTCCCAGGTTGAAGATTAGATTGATCCAGAGGGAAGCCACAATCAGAGCGCCCGCGAAAATGCCAATG
This sequence comes from Pseudomonadales bacterium, assembly GCA_020443005.1. Classification (GTDB taxonomy): domain Bacteria; phylum Pseudomonadota; class Gammaproteobacteria; order Pseudomonadales; family UBA7239; genus JAGRJA01. The sequence goes on along the minus strand of JAGRJA010000503.1, from coordinate 2,222 downwards.
GTGGGTAGCCAGGCAAAAGGTTGTTGACCTATCGGCAAATCCTTGCGGGCACAAATCCCGGCCCAGATGCCAGCCGGTATCCAGCCGCCTGGAATGAAGACGGCCAAGGCAGTCATCAACAGTCCTTTTTTCCAGTTGCCATAACCGATGTAGTAAAGGCCGTTAAAAAGTAGCCCCATCCAGCTGAAGCCGGTTTTAGGGGCAGGTGGAGCACTGTTGCCAGTCTGGGTTTGTGGATTCTCGTTATTCATGGGTAAACTCCTTTTGGGTTTGTTGTCAGATTTTGTGCCCGAATCATATCAATGACCTCTATAGAGGTCTATAGGTTAATGATAGAGCGTGGATTGATGCTGATTGAATCGTGATCCTTGTGCTTTTACAGGGGGATCACAGGGATGGATGTTTCAAAGGCTTTTGGCAAGGCCATCAAGCTCAGGCGCATTGAAGTGGATTTGACGCAGGAGGCCTTGGCAGACAAGGCTCGTATGTCACGCTCCTTTGTTTCCGGTATTGAGCGGGGTGAAAAGCAGGCGACTGTGCCTTCGGTCTATAAACTGGCCGAGGCGCTGGATACCCAACCATCACGACTCTGGCAACAGGCTGAAACCCTGATGGCCTCAAAAAGCTAGTCCTTCTCCAATCCCGCCACCCTGGCACCCAGCTTGTCACTGAGGCTGTCGGTTGCGATGGGTGCGGTTTGCGCTTCCTCCTGGTGGTTGGCCGCCTCGGGGTAGAACTCTTCCAGAATGGCGGGTAGCTCCTCCTCACTCTCTTCAAAGTCCCCTTGCGCAAAACCCTGTCGGGCGGCTTCATCGAGTGCTGCCTGGTCATAACCCTGTTCCAGACGCTGTTGCTCCAGTGCCATGGCCTCTATCAGTGCGGACTTCATGTTAAGCCCTTCGCGCAAGGTCAGGTCAACATAGTAGATCGGGGCACGATGACTCTGCGTGGTGCTCTTGCCTCTCAAACGTAAACTGAGCGGCAGACAGGCCAGACGGTTATTGGAAAACGCCCGGTAATAGTTCATCCGGGTCATCAGGGTACGGATACTGTTATATCCGGTGGTACGGAAGATAAAGGTACCGAGATCCCCGTCTTCACCAAGGGAAACATACAAACGCCCATAGGGCTTGCAGGCACCCTGTAGCGCCAACGGGCAAAAGCGCGGAGTGGGGCAGGGCAGTGTTTCCAGCCCCTGGTCACCGAGGCGTTTGCACTGTTCCCCATTACCCACACACTGGGGGCGACCCAGCTCACGGTCAAAGCGGGTGTAACTGGCTTGCAGATTCAGGGTCGGATCATTGAACAGCAGTTGTACCGGTAACGAGCGTAACTTGTTACCTTCAGCGGCCTCACGCAGCTGGGCATCCAGTGGATGATGTAACCAGCCTTCCCGGGTCTGTACCTGGGTGGTCAGGGTAAACTGGTCATCCTTCTCCGGCAGACGCTTGCCATTTTTCTCGACCACACGGCCGATACTGATGCGTCCGATCACCGGGGGTGTCAGGGCTAAACCTTTAATCATGGTCATCTCCTAAAAGCGAAAAACAAAAGAAAAAAAGCCCGACCGGAGAAGGGAGAGGGGTTCCGGTCGGGCAAGGGGGAGTCAATCAGTCTTTCAATACAAAACGGCGGGAACCCGGCACACTTACCTGAAAGCGCTCAGCCAACAGCGGTTCCTCAGCCTGCAGGCGCTTGCTGTCGATCCGGGTACTGTCCTGGGAACGCTTCCAGCTGATACGCCCCTCCGGAAACACCGCTTCACTGTGTTCCCCCATGGCCTGCTGCAAGGTCTGGCGCAGTTTGGCCTCCGCTGTCTGCAAGGGCTTCATCTCATCCCGTACACCCCGCAGCGCCTGAAAGGTCCGGCACAGGGAACGATCCTCGCTAAAATCCACCGCAGTCCCGTTATCCTTCGGAAACAGACAGGACAGAGCTTCAGCACAGGAGGCAGATCCATCCACCGGTGGCGGAATATCCGTTTCCACAAACCGCCAGAACTGACGCTCCAGCTTCACCAGCCGCGCTATCAACAGCTCATCACGCAGCACCCGAAACACCTTCAACTGCTGGCCACCAAGCAAGACACACACATCCGCTGCCTGCTTGCCGGTCACTGCCAATTGATGCTGTACCTGGCACTGGATATCTTCCGGTACCCCCTCAGCCCAGCGCTGGCTACCCCAGGGGCCTGCCGTCTTGCACTCCAGTATCTGTACCTC
>JAGRJA010000502.1 GCA_020443005.1 Pseudomonadales bacterium | reverse complement strand
GTCAGGACAAATAGCAGCGCCATCATCGGTTTTTCGCCCGCAAAGAAAACAGCTGTTGGGCAAAATACTGTTCAGTATTATCCGGCTTTGGTGTCTGAACCAGTCAGCGAATTGCCTGAGGAAGGGTTTGCCCGCAACGGCCTGGTGATGCCGGTTCATACATCGTCCCTGATGTGTGATTTTGAGATGCAGAATAATAACAGATGAGCAATGCCGGTGTTATTCAAACAGTGATTTCTGATAAAGATTGAAGTCAAGTTTTTGAGGGCTGAGTTGCAGTTTGCCTAACCAGCGAGGGTGAACGGCGATCAATTGGTTCGCTGACATATCACCACCATAAGGTATGCTGAATTGGCCATATTGGTTAAACACAGAAATGTATCCCTGTTTTTTGAGGCGCTCGGGAAGATCCCGGTTACCCCAGCCATAGACATCAAAAATGATATCGGGTGCCGGCAAGTCGCAACTGACGGTGCTATAGGGTAAACGCTCAAAGTATTTCGCGATATCCATACCCAAACCCTGTCTGCCGTACCCGTAGATTGCAGCTTCGGGGCAATCTCTGACCGAGTTCTCAACCAGTCCACCCAGATCAATGATCTTTATGTGACCAAAATAACGGGAGGCGAGATGGTAGCTGACCATACCCATTTGCTTGCTCATGATGGTGATAGGCTTGTCATCCTGACGGGCTGCAAGCATGGCAGGTAAGAGGCTTTGTAATGAATCAATGATATGGATGTCCCGGAGGTGCTCCCGGTTATGGCGTTCGAAGACTGTGTAGCCTGGAAGTTGTTTGGCCAGTTTTTTTTCATACCAGACCGGAACGCCAAAGTTCAGGTTGGGGAAGAAAATGCGGGCATGTCCTGCCTGTAAATAAAGGAAGAGGCATACTACCGATATCTGGAGAAGCGGTTTTTTGAGTGACTGTACGGCAAAGGCCAGAACCAGACAAAAGGGCGCGATTAATGGCACCCAGAAACGACCTTCCCGCATCCAGTCACCCCCTGAAAAGATGACGAAGAAGAAATAGATCGCGATAAATAAATTAAAGGCAAGCATGTTCGGGCGAGTCTGCTTTTCCCTGATCGAAACAAAAGTGGCAAGCAATGCGCTGAAAAGATAAGTCGCGATGCCCAGCCAAAGTAAGTATTTTGTATAAGGATTGCCCAATAACAGGCCAAGGTATAGCAGCCCTTCACCGACTTCTGATGTGATGGCATTACTGGTTGCACCTGCGGCCTTGATGCCGACAGGGTTGGGATAAAGTGCATCAAAATAATACAGTCGAAAGGCAAGCAGAAAACCGATTGATAAAAGCGTAGAGGCGCTTAAAACAAATGCGTTCCTGAAGTTTTTGAAGAACAGGAGAATGAGGCACCAGACAAAACTGAACAGAGCAAGAACGACTGGCATTTCAGGTCGTACGCTTGCCAACAAAAGACAAGTTGTAAAAACAGGCAGAAAGTGCAAATACAGGTGCCGTCGGGTTACTTGATGTAATAACAGCATGACACAGGCAGCTGCCAGTGATGTTTCCATACCTGAAAACATCCAGTACATAAAAAAAGTTGAACTGCACACAAACAGCACAGCGAGGCCGGGTAACTTGTTTGCCTGTTGAAGAGCAGAGAGGTACAGCAATAGGATGCAGGCAAGGCCGCCAAGGATGTTGACGAGGTAGCCAGCATTGACAGGATTGATGCTACCCACCCCGCTTAGCAGGGCTGTGAGTAGAACATGCAGCAGGCTTGAGCTCTGTTCAATCCGTTCCCCGTTATAATTCCAGAGCTCGCCGTACTCGAGCAGGGTTCTCGCTTGCCAGAAAGTGATGTGTGAATCGTCATGCCCCGATGAAACAACCACACAGGCAAAAGCGCTGGCAATTAGTAGTGAAATCAGTAAAACAAGTTTGTTCAGGCAAGGGTGCATAGTGACTGTGAAGCTGCGAGCGTCGTAAGGAGAGAGGCAAAGAGTGTCAGCCTTTGCTCGAAGGCTGTCAATGTTTACTGAACCGGGGGCTACTCTCTCGTTCCGTCAAAAGTAGTCAACCCGAAAGTCTTGTTTTGGTTGACAGCTTTTTGCAGCCCACTATCATAGTCATTGTGTTTTTTTGCCCGAGGCTTTTCCTGTGTCTGATATTCGCCATGACTGGCAACGCGATGAAATTCTTGCCCTGTTCCAGCTGCCTTTCAATGACTTGCTGTTTCAGGCCCACAGCGTTCACCGTGAACATTTTGATCCGAACCAGGTGCAGGTGAGCACACTGCTGTCGATAAAAACCGGCGCCTGCCCCGAAGATTGCAAATACTGCCCGCAGAGCGGTCACTACAATACCGAGCTGGAGAAAGAAAAACTGCTGGAAGTGGAGAAAGTACTGGAAGAGGCGCGCAAGGCCAAAAACAGTGGTGCCAGCCGTTTCTGTATGGGCGCCGCCTGGCGTCATCCCTCCGAAAAGGATATGCCCTACGTGCTGGAGATGATCCGCGGGGTCAAGGCGCTGGGGCTTGAAAGCTGCATGACACTGGGCATGCTCACCGCCGAACAGACAGCGGCGCTGGCAGAGGCCGGGCTCGATTACTACAACCACAATCTCGACACCTCGCCGGAGTTCTATAACGACATCATTACCACCCGCACCTATGCCGACCGGCTGGAAACTCTTGCGCTGGTGCGCGATGCCGGTATGAAAGTGTGCAGTGGCGGTATTGTCGGCATGGGCGAAGCGCAGAGTGATCGCGCTGGTCTGTTGCAGGCGCTGGCCAACCTGCCGGTGCATCCCGACTCGGTGCCGATCAACAACCTGGTGCGGGTTGAGGGTACGCCGCTTGAAAACGAAGAGCCGCTCGATCCGTTTGAGTTCATCCGCACCATTGCGGTTGCCCGTATCCTGATGCCGGCCTCGGTGGTTCGCCTGTCGGCAGGACGGGAAGAGATGAACGAACAGATGCAGGCGCTTGCTTATTTCGCCGGAGCCAACTCGATCTTCTATGGCGACAAGCTGCTGACCACACCGAACCCTGCGGCCAGTCGCGATATGCAGCTGTTTGCCCGGCTCGGTATCAATGGCAAGGCCAGTTGCTCGGCTGCAGATGTCGCGGCCGGAGGTATTGCAGCTGTAGATGCTGCATCAGCAGGTGCAACAGGCGATAGCAAACAGAAACTCTACTACAACGCTGCGGCCTCCTGATCAGGCCGGCGGCCTGTTTTTCATCCATGTCACTGGAGCACTTCTGTCAATCGCGCCTGCTTAAACGCCAGCAGCAACATCGCCTGCGCCAGCGCAGTGTGCTGGCTTCTTCACAGGGTGTGCATGTTCGGCTCGACGGTCGTGATTTTGTCAATTTCTCCAGCAACGACTACCTCGGTCTTGCCGCTCACCCTGATGTAACACAAGCCTTTAAAGAAGCTGCCGCGCAATATGGTGTCGGCAGTGGGGCCTCGCATCTGGTCAATGGTCATTCCGTTTTACATGAGCAGCTCGAGCAGGCGCTGGCGGAGTTTACCGGTCGCGACAAGGCGCTGCTTTTCTCCACCGGCTACATGGCCAACCTGGGTGTAATCAGTGCGCTGGTCGGGCGTGGCGATGCGGTATTTGAAGATCGGCTCAACCATGCCTCGCTGCTCGATGGTGGTTTGTTGTCGGCAGCGCGTTTCAGTCGTTATCGGCACAACGATGTCGGGCACCTTGCAGAACAGCTTTCATCCTCATCAGCGCGAAACAGGCTGGTGGTAACCGACGGTGTTTTCAGTATGGATGGCGATCTTGCGCCATTGAAAGAACTGTCGTTATTGGCAAGGCAGCACGATGCCTGGTTGTTGGTGGATGATGCCCATGGCATCGGCGTGCTCGGTGAAAACGGAGCCGGTTGTTGCGAATACTTGTGTCTCGGGCAAGACGACGTACCGGTGCTGGTGGGCACACTCGGCAAGGCCTTCGGCAGCTTTGGTGCCTTTGTTGCCGGGAGAGAAAGCCTGATTGACATGCTGCTGCAATATACGCGCCCCTATATTTACACCACAGCCTTGCCCCCGGCAGTAGCGGCGGCCTCGCTGGCAGCACTCGACATCCTGCGCCAGCCCGAAGGGCCCCGTTTGCAACTGAAAACGAATATAGCCTGTTTTAAAAATCGGGCGCAGGCACTCGGCCTTGATTTTTTACCATCCGACAGTGCGATACAGCCCATTGTGCTCGGTGACGAGCAGCGCGTGATTCAAGTGGCTGGCGCCTTGCGCGACGCCGGTTTGCTGGTGGGGATGATTCGACCGCCCACGGTACCTGAGGGTACTTCACGCCTGAGAGTTACACTCAGTGCACAACATACAGAAGCAGATATCGACCACTTGCTCACGAGTCTGGGGCGTACGCTGACGCAGGTTGCTCATGCCTGAACTCGCCCGCAACAACAGCGACTTTCTGTTTTTTTATCCCTGCACGGGTGATAAACCCGCACCCAAAAGCCTGTTGCTGATTCACGGCTGGGGTTTTGACCAGCAGGTCTGGCACAGCGCCTTGCCCTTTCTGCAAATCCATTTTGATTGTTACCTGCTGGATGTTTTCAGGGCGCCGACACAAATGGCATTGGGTGGATTTGATGTCGATACTGCTCTTGAGCAGCTTTTTCAGTCGTTGCTGCCGTCACTACCCGAGAAGATTGTGGTGCTTGGCTGGTCGCTCGGTGGCATGCTGGCGATGGAGTTTGCCGTGCGCTATCCCGATCGCTGTTCACATGTGATCACGCTGGCCAGTAGCCTGAAATGGGTGGCAGATAACAACTGGCCCGGCATGCCGCAAAGTGAATTCCGGCGCTTTTGCCAGCGCCTTCAGCGTGATCCGGCGACAACGCAAACACAGTTTATTGCGCTTCAGCTTGCCGGTGATTGTCAGGCTGAAACACTTGAACCCCTTGTTAAGCAGTGTGCCGACCAGGCCGGGCTGAATTCGCAGCAGTTACAAAACGGGCTTGCGCTACTCGATCGGCTCGACCTGCGCGAAGCACAGTTCAATATGCCCGTTCTGCATTTGCTGGCAGAAAACGATGCGCTGATAGGCGAGGCCACGCGTCTGGCGATCAGGCAACAACAGCCTGAGCATCACTGTCAGGTTTATCCGCGCAGTGGGCACGCGTTCTGGTTGGCCTCACCGGCATTGCTGGCTGAAACCGTGCTGCAATTTGCCTGTGCCGAAAGTCAGCAGCTGCAAAAGCGCGATGTGGCGGCTT
>JAGRJA010000501.1 GCA_020443005.1 Pseudomonadales bacterium | reverse complement strand
TGCAGGTGATCGGTGTCTACCTGGTGTTTGCTAGCCTGATTATTCCCGCCATTGCCGTGCGCGCTATCGATCAGCCCCTTGCCAGCCTGCTGGCACTGCTGGTGGGCATGGGTGGCTATAGTGCCGGGCTTTACCTGTCAGCTCTGTTTGACCTTCCGAGTGGCGCCTGCATTGTATGGACACTGGCGCTCTCGGCGCTTGTATTTGCGCCGTTCACCCGCCGCTTTCAGGCCTCCCGCGCGCTTTGCTAACAGTCAGCACCGGCAGAAAACCTGATACAAAAAAAGAGGAACACCCCCGAACGGGTATTCCTCTTTTTCGTAAACACTGATCGCAACCCGCGGCTCGCCTGCCTCAGAACAGTGTGTAAATAAAGGGCGCTACCGCTGAACCCTGGGCAAAAACAATCAACACACCCAGCAGCACCATGATAATAATGATCGGTGCCAGCCAGTATTTTTTACGCTTGCCCATGAAGCCGGCAAAGTCTTTCAACAGATCCCACATCAGTACGGTGTCTCCATATGTGATTTTTCCTGTGGTTCTTTTTCTTTCCGGTAGCTACCCAATGCGTCGTCAAACTTGCGCATCATCGGGTCGTGGCCAAAAAGACGCATGACAAACCCGATCGGAAAGATCACCACATAAAACAGCAACAGCAGAATTACACGGGTATTGAACCAACCGATTTTTTCGGCAATGGCCATCCATGGCTTGTAAACATAGATCAGGCTTTTGGCGTGCAGCAAAGCCCAGACAATCAGCGTTCCGCCAATGGGCCCGGTAACCTTTTGCCATTCAAGAATGCTTTTATGCCAGATCCAGGGCAGCAGGCCACCAATCAGCAGGATAATCAGGGCACCGGTAACCAATCCGAATTTTCGCAGCTCACCCGGGGTCATTTCAGATACAGGGGTATGATCAGTAGCCATCAGTCGAGTTCGAACTCCTCTTGCCAGTTGGAGGATTCCTCCCAGTCGGGCTGGTCTTTCTTGTAAAGCAGGCAGTTCTCCAGCACCAGGTAATCCATTTCGGTACGCATGAAGCAACGATAGGCATCTTCGGGCGTATTCACAATCGGCTCACCGCGTACATTGAACGAGGTATTCACCAGCACCGGGCAACCTGTACGCTGCTCGAAGGCATCGAGCAAGGCATAAAAACGCGGGTTGGTTTCAGTGTGCACGGTCTGGATACGGGCTGAATAATCAACATGCGTCACCGCCGGAATCTCGGAGCGCGGCACTTTCAGCTTTTCGATGCCGAACAGTTTCTGCTGCGCTTCTGTCATCGCCTTGCGCTTGCTCTCGGCCACCGGTGCCACCATCAACATATAGGGGCTGACGGTATCATGCTCAAACCAGTCGGCCACCTTCTCGGCCTTGACCGCCGGGGCAAAGGGGCGGAAGGATTCGCGGTACTTGATCTTCAGGTTCATCACCGACTGCATTTTGGGGCTGCGCGGATCACCGGTAATGGTGCGACCACCCAGCGCGCGCGGACCGAACTCCATGCGCCCCTGGAACCAGCCAACCACATTCTCGGCCTCCATCACTTCGGCCAGTTTCGGCATCAGTGTGGCGTCGTCAAGCTGCTGGTATTTTGCACCGATGCTGTCGAGGTAGCTGGCAATCGATTCATTGCTGTGACGCGGGCCGAGATAACTGCCCTGCATGTCATCCAGTTTCTGCGGGTCGGGTGTGCGCGGGTTGTCGAGGTATTCGTACCAGATGGCCAGCGCAGCACCGAGCGCACCGCCGGCATCACCGGCCGCAGGCTGCACCCAGATATTCTTGAACGGGCCTTCGCGTAACAGGCGACCGTTGGAGACACAGTTCAGCGCCACACCACCAGCGAGGCAGAGGTTGTCGACACCCAGCTCTTTTTGCACGGTTCGGGCCAGTTTCAGCACGATCTCTTCAGTGACCACCTGAATCGAGCGGGCCATATCCATCTCTTTCTGGCTGACTTCACTTTCAGCCTTGCGCGGCGGGCCGCCAAACAGCGCATCGAACTTGCTGTTGGTCATGGTCAGGCCGGTGGCGTAATTGAAGTAGCTCATGTCGAGACGGAAGGTGCCATCGTCTTTCACATCAAGCAGCTTGTCGAGAATCAGGTCGACATATTTCGGCTCACCGTAGGGTGCAAGACCCATCAGCTTGTATTCACCGGAGTTCACCTTGAAACCGGTGTAATAGGTAAAGGCGGAATACAGCAGGCCCAGCGAATGCGGGAAGTCGATCTCCCATTTCGGCAGCAGCTGGTTGCCATCGCCCAGCCAGACAGAACTGGTTGCCCACTCGCCCACGCCATCAAGGCACATCACGGCGGCTTTTTCGAAGGGGCTGGGAAAGTAGGCAGAGGCGGCATGTGACTGGTGATGCTCGGTGAACATCAGCGGTGGCAGGTCCTTTTCGGCCAATCCACTGAGCGCACTCAGCTCCCGCTTCAGGGTTTTTTTCAAATAGAGCTTTTCTTTGAGCCACACCGGAATCGCCGAGACAAACGAGCGAAAACCCTGCGGCGCATAGGCCAGGTAGGTTTCGAGCAGGCGCTCGAACTTGACCAGGGGCTTGTCGTAAAACACGACATGGGTGATGTCAGACAGCTGCAGCCCGGCTTCCTGCAGGCAGTAGCGGGCTGCCTGCTCCGGAAAAACCTCATCGTGTTTCTTGCGCGTGAATCGCTCTTCCTGGGCAGCAGCAATAATTTTGCCATCCACAACCAAAGCGGCTGCACTGTCGTGGTAAAAGGCGGAAATGCCCAGGATAGCGTGGGTCACGAATCTTCTCTTGGTATTGAGTGTAAGTGCCGGATTCTAACCCATACCTCCAAGAACAACAAAGGCCATCTATGGAAATATCAAGGTGTTTGTATGATTTATCAGATACCAATAATAGAATTTTTTCTGGAGTAAAACCTAATATTCGAATTGTATGAATGGATTCTCCGCTTTTTTCATTGCTTATTTCCTCACAATCACGCCAGAGAATCACGCAGTTTTTTCAGGGCTTCCTTACGCTCGTGGGCAGTCATCGGGCTGGATATTGTTTCCGGCAATGCAGGTAAATCGGGCAGGTGGAATTCCTCGCCTCGATACACTCTTTCACAAAAAGCTTCGTAATTCTTTTCAAATGGCGGCCAGGTTTTTACTTCAGGGTTATTGTCGATAAAAAACCAGCCGGTAGCGTCACCAGCAAAGTAAACAACCGGATGGCTCCAGCTTTGTTCGGCTTTCGGATGAGGCGCATTACAGGCCTCAATATAGGCTGCCCTTGCATCCGGCAAACCGTGAAGGGCATCAATGTACTTGATAACACCGCACACAGTGGGCAGGTATTCCGATTTTCTGATAGCCTGATGTGTGGCATCAAGAATCTGCTCACAGGTAAACATCTTCAAATTATCAAACCATAAACGCTTGGTCCAGCTCAGTTTTTCTTCGCTGCTGAAGGCCTTGTGAAACTGGTTGTGATAAACCAGTTCAAACTCGGCAAACATCTGATTGATTGCATTTACGACTTCGCTTTTCTGTTTTTCCGAAAGCGTACCGCCAACCTTAGTCTGCCCAGCTGGTGTCGGTGTGTTTTTCAATAAATCCTGTGTCATGTTGACCCGCCCTTTTTTGTTGGCCAAGGTTTTCCAGTTGATGGCGTTTTGCCCATTGGTATTTTACCTGCTGCAGAAACGCGCTGTTCCATGATGACTTGATGCCTTTGGTTTCTTTCCAGTACAAAATAAATTCCGGTATCAGTCTGGCCGCAAATTCCCTGTCAATATTGGCCATATCAAGCACATCGTAAACTTCAGGGTCGGGCTGCCAGTCATCAGTTATCGGGCGTGGTTCACTGTCATTTTTCAGGGTATGGGTAAACCTTGCCCATTGCCGTTTAACATGTTCGACAAATTTACTGTTCCATGTGTGTACACTTTCACCGCGCTCACGCCAGTAAAGCACAAATTCAGGGATAGCATCTTCAATAAAGCCCTGATCAATACCTATCCTGTTAAGAATATCGAGTGCATCCTCATTCGGGTACCAGTTATTCTCATCACGGTAGGTCAATTGTGCCGCAAAAACCGTTTCCTTTTCACGCCATAACCGCACAATCTGCTTCAGAAATTTTGCTTCCCAGCTGTGATGTGCCTCACCCCTTCCCCGCCAGTAAGTCACGAATTCGGGCACCTGCTCGCGGGCAAAAGCGGCCGGAATTCCCAATTGTGCCAACTGTTTTAAAACCTCATCACCTGGCTGCCAGTGAGGGTACATCAGGCTGGCTCCACCACTACCCGATGAATGTGCCGGCGGTGCAGCTGGTAATTTGACGGACAGGGCGTCGGCCCCGGGTTTATGCATGCGACGGGCAACGACCTCCTGTACCTTTTCATTAAATGCAAATTTCAGGCGTAAGCTCTGGGAAAAAGGGGCTGATGCAATGATGATGATACCCTTGTCGCGCAGGCTGGTTGCTACTCGTTGGATATCCATTGACTGCCAAAAAGGCATCAAGGTGGAAAGCGCTCCTGCCTCCAGCTCCAGCCATTCAAAACCATTGTTGAATTCAGTGGGCCGATGCACTGTACATTCATGCAAAAGCTGCAGCATAACCGCCTCTTCAAGGCCGATCGTCGCTGCCAGCGTTGGCGATATTACCAGTGGTTTATCGGGTATCAATGAGCTCATCGGGTTTCAGGGTGCCTGTTACTGATTCTGTCGGTTTTCATCCGGGTCGCCAGGGCGATAACCGCTCCTGACAAACGCTTCGTCAATCCTTCAGAAAAATCCATGATCGATAGTGTAACCGATTCTCAAAAGCGGTTTCGATCGACAACCCTTCAGTGAAGGAAATTTTCCGCTGGGTTTTTACCTCCCAAAGCAACTTGTGATACCCGGGCAACCTGTGATGATTGCGGATTTCGCCCTGATGCAAGCTGGTCTAGATTGATTGGGCCCCGGACGATGACACGGAAAGTCAATAGTTGTCTTGTTTAATGTTAGTCTTTCCTTCCCGTAACATGGGTAGCATTCACTTCACCTCTTATCAGGAGCCCGGCAGAAACTTCATGGCCAAGACCAAAACCGCCTTTGTCTGCAATGATTGCGGCGCAGACTACAGTAAATGGCAAGGCCAATGCAGTGAATGCCTGGCCTGGAACACCCTTGCTGAAATACGGCTTGCGAGCACCAGAATGCCATCATCGCGAAGTGGTGACTTTAGTGGCTACGCTGGCGCTGCAGGTAGCGCTGTTCAGTCTCTCAATGACATTGACCTGACCGACCTTCCGCGCATTCTTACCGGTAGCAAGGAGCTGGATCGCGTACTTGGCGGCGGGCTTGTTCCCGGCTCTGCTATTCTGATTGGCGGGCACCCCGGGGCCGGGAAAAGTACCTTGTTGCTACAAATCATGTGCCGGCTTGCCGGTCAGTTCCCCTGCCTCTATGTCACTGGTGAAGAATCCTTGCAGCAAGTCGCCTTGCGCGCCAACCGCCTTGGATTACCCAGCGACCAGCTGAAACTGCTTTCCGAAACCAGCGCTGAAACCCTGGTTCACCATGCCCAGCAACTGAAACCAAAGCTAATAGTCGTTGATTCCATTCAGGTTATGCACCTGGCCGACATTCAGTCAGCCCCCGGCTCCGTTTCGCAGGTCAGGGAAAGTGCCGCCTTTCTCACCCGTTTTGCCAAACAAACCGGCACCGTTCTGTTACTGGTTGGTCATGTCACCAAGGATGGCTCTCTCGCCGGACCCAAAGTGCTTGAACACATGATCGACTGTTCCATCATGCTCGACAGCACCGATGATAGCCGTTATCGCACCCTGCGCGGCATCAAGAACCGCTTTGGCGCCGTTAACGAGCTTGGCGTCTTTGCCATGACCGAGCAAGGGCTGAAAGAGGTGAGCAACCCCTCGGCCATTTTTCTGAACCGGGGTGGAGATATCAACTCGGGTTCTGTGGTGATGGTAGTATGGGAAGGCACTCGCCCCCTGTTGGTTGAAATACAGGCGCTGGTCGACCAGAGTCACTATGGCAACCCGCGTCGGGTCGCGGTTGGGCTGGATCAAAACCGCCTCGCCATGCTACTCGCCGTTTTACACCGGCATGGCGGTTTGATGGTGGGCGACCAGGATGTATTTGTGAATGTTGTAGGCGGGGTTCGCGTCAGTGAAACCAGCGCCGATCTCGCCTTGCTGCTTGCCATTGTTTCCAGCTTTCGGGACAAGCCGCTGCCGCAAAGCCTGGTGGTTTTTGGCGAAGTCGGTTTATCCGGGGAAATCCGCCCTGTACCCAGTGGCCAGGAGCGCCTTCGAGAAGCCGTCAAACACGGTTTTACGCATGCCATCATACCGCTCAGCAATGTCCCGCGCGAGAAACCGGCAGGGGTTAACATCATTGGCGTAAAAAAACTCAGTGAAGCTTTAGAAGCTCTTCAGGAATTGTAAGCACTAACTTCTGGTTCAAGGAAATAACCCCGGTTACATTACCCTCACCAAAATCATGATCAGGCGTACGGGACACAGCAAGACAGCACACACAAGGAAAGAAAAATGAAAAACAGAAAAGTACTGGTCATCGGTGGCAGTGGCTTCATTGGCTACCATATCGTTCATGAGCTGGTTTCTGATCATCAGGTTTCAGTGCTCTGCAGAAACACTGAAGCTGCCGCCGACCTATTACCTGAAAGTGTTGAATTGATTCAGGGGGATATCCAGCAACTGGACACCGACGACTACAGCAAATTACTGAACGGTTTTGAT
>JAGRJA010000500.1 GCA_020443005.1 Pseudomonadales bacterium | reverse complement strand
GATTTGTCAAAGCGTCTTGTCGATTTGGCCAATGACCGTATTTTGCATAACGGGCGGTTTACTGTGGTGCTGGCCGGGGGTGAAACTCCCCGTACGCTTTATCGTGAGCTGTGTTCGGCAAAAACTGACTGGTCTCGATGGCATGTGTTTTTCAGCGACGAGCGCTGTCTTCCCGGCGGCCATGCGCAACGCAATGATGAAATGGTGAAGCAAAGCCTGCTTGATCATGTCGCTGTGCCGGGTGGGCAGGTGCATCATCTGCCTTCGTCGTTTTCAACGGAAGCGCTCTTGTCCTGTCAGCAAACGCTCGACCGGGTTGGTTTGTTCGATCTCGTCTTGCTGGGCCTGGGTGAGGACGGGCACACAGCCGGTCTTTTCCCCGGACACCCCTTATCCGGTGAAAAGTTAACACCCGACCTGGTTTGTGTGGAGGATGCGCCGAAGCCGCCCCCTCGCAGAATCAGTCTGTCAGCGGAGCGGCTTGCACAAACCCGGGCACTCTGGTTTTTGGTTGTTGGTGAGGACAAGCGCAAGGCCTTGGCAGCCTTCCGGCGTGGTGAGGCGATTCCGGCCAACGCCCTCAAGCCAAAATGCGGTATTGAAGTATTTCTCGACCGGCTGGCTGACAGTTGAAGGTAGCGGGTTTCAGAAGTGTTCTGCGGTGTTCTGTAGGTGTTGGGTTTGTGGGTTAGAGGGAGTCTTGTCTCTACAAAAAAATCGCTGCCTGACCGGTGGGGTGCAGACAGCGAAAGGGTGTTATCGGTAAAGCGGCTATAGCCATTGCCTGGCGCTTGTTGGCCCGATGGGCAATCTTTCTGTGAAGGCTGTTTTTATTGTATTTGATGAAGATTGGCCTGATAGCTGTCGCCATTCTCCCTGCCTACCAGAAAGCGGTAGTTTTTCGGGTAATCGTAGTAGGCAATCTCTTTTGTGCAGTAGGGGAGCTCTGCCCAGAAACGGGTGTCCAATCGAATCACTGCGACAGCACAAGTCGGCATGTTGGGAATGTTTTCATCACAAAGCCTGTTCAGTAAATCAGTGATTGCCGGGTTGTGCGCGACAAGAGCGATACTGCGGTGTTTGTTGTGAAAGCCAAGTACCCTTTCGTAGAGGTCGTTCTGATCAAAGGTGTACAGCCCCTTTTCTTCCTTGATCTGTTTTATCGGGAGTTCGGCATTTTCTGCAATCAAGCTGGCAGTATCACGGCAGCGTTTGGCTGGACTGGTGTACATTCTGTCAAAACGAAAACCGCGTTCCCGAATGATGTTGCCCATCAGTGGGGCATCGTTTAGACCGCGTGGGTTAAGTGGTCGTTTGATATCGGGCACACTGCAATCGCGCCAGTCGGATTTTGCATGTCGAATCAGGGTTAACAGTTTCATGTCATTACGCTTCTTCATCTCATTTATCTTGAGGTGAATGCTAGAGAGTTTGCATTAAGGGATGATTAAGCGTTGTTGAAATATTGATAAACACAATGACGGCAGGGTGACATTAACGCTGAACTCGCACTCACCGTTAATGTCTATTTTCAGGTGAAACTCAGGAAGCGACGATAATGCGTACGCCTTCGAGTTGGCATTTGCTCTGGCTGATCAAATCGCGCAAGGCTTCAGCCTGGATTTCAATAAACCGGATTTCTTCTTCTCGAATATTCGGATTTTTTTCCCGCAATGCCAACAGGCGATCCCGTTCCTGTTTGAGTTCGGATTTCAGTTTGGCAGTGGCCTGTTCCTTGATGAGTTCGAATTTTTTATTGATAACCTGACGGTTAAGTTGCAGCATTTTGTGTACGATGCTTTGCTGGCTATCGAGAATCTTGCGGGCTACGGCTTTTTCAAGCTTGTGGCAAATGCTGCTGAGTTTATGGTGGTCAATGGCTGAGGCGATATCCTTGCCAGAGGTGTCCATCAGGCTGCGCAGCACATGGTTGGGCAGGAAGCGTTGCAGTTGCAGGTAAGCGGGAGCAGGGCAGTCAACCACAAAAAAGGTTTCCATCAACAAGGTGCCGGGTTTGATACCTTTGCTTTTAAGCACACAAACACTGGCTTTTCCCTTGTCTTCCGACAACACCATGTCGATGGTGCCGGTGACCATCGGATGCTCCCAGGTCAGGAAGTGCATATCGTCTCTTGAAAGTGCGACTGCGCGGTCGTAGGTGACCGTGATGCCATCCTCGGGCAGCGAGGGGAATTCATGACCGTACATATGGTCGCCGGGGCGAACCACTGTACAGTGTTCAGAGTGCTCTTCGGTGTCGACGCCAAAGAGGTCGAAAGCACTTTCCATAAAGGCCTGGGGAGGGTGTGTGTCGCTGTCTTGTATCAGCCTGACCAGCGCCTGTGCTTCTTCCTCGTTATACGAGCTGAGCTCAAGCAGGCGGTCGCGCCCGGTTTCGAGTTTGTGGCGGATTTGCGAAGTGGCCACCCTGGTTTCGTTTATCAGCGCATCTTGTCTGGTTTGGTCGGCCGGGTTTTGTAAAGCGCCAATCAGGGCTTCGCGGCATTGTTTGTAAATGTGTTCACCCGCCGGGTTGGTCGCTTCAAAAGCATTCATGCCAGCATGGTACCAGTTGAAAAGCACGGCTTGCGGGTGCTGCTGATAGTGTGGCACATGAATCTGTATGTCGTGTTTCTGCCCGATTCGATCCAGTCTGCCGATGCGTTGTTCAAGCAGGTCGGGGTTTAATGGCAGGTCAAACAGCACCAGATGACGGGCAAACTGGAAGTTACGCCCTTCGCTGCCAATCTCCGAGCATATCAGTGCCTGAGCCCCTTCCTCGCTATCGGCAAACCAGGCGGCTGCGCGATCGCGGCTGATAATGTCCATGCCTTCGTGGAATACACTGGTGTTGAGCCCCTTTTTGTAATTCAGGTAGGCATTCAGGTCAATGGCTGTGGCTTGTTGCGCACAAATGACCAGCACCTTTTCTTGCGGGTTTTGTTTCAGGAAATGATAAAGCCAGTCGAGGCGATTGTCGTAGTGACACCAGCTGTCATCATTGAACAGGGTTTCGGGGTACAGCAGGTTTTCCAGCCTGTCACCGAAATCGCTGCCGAAACTTTCCGGAAAGGGTAAGGCAATTTCGTGAACCTTGCGGTGAGGAAAGCCGCTGATATTCTTTCGGGTATTGCGGAACAGTACCCGCCCGGTGCCATTGCGATCGAGCAGCTCGCGCACGACCCGGTTCCGATTGGCTTCTTCCAGTTTGATATCCGGCAGCAATGCTTGCGCAGCAGTGATCAAATCAGTGGCCCAGGGTGATTCGTCGTTCAGGCGGCAGGCGAGGTCTGCGACTGGCTGGTATTGTTTTTGCTCATCAATAAAAGCCTGGAGACTGTGAAAACGGTCGGGGTCAAGCAAGCGCAAACGGGCGAAATGGCTTTCGCGGCCCAGCTGTTCAGGGGTGGCTGTTAGCAGCAACAGCCCCTTGCTGTTATTGGCCAATTGCTCCACTCTCAGGTAGTTTTCACTGGCTTCGGTTTCTGACCACTCCAGATGATGCGCCTCGTCAACGACAACCATGTCCCAGTGGGCATTTGCCAGCTCATCGATGTTGCAGTGCTCAAGAAAGTCGGTGTCACACAGGATCAGTTGTTCGCTCAGAAACGGGTTGTGGTCTTCCTCCTCAGAAAGATCAAAACCGGAAAACTCGTCATCAAGTTCAACATTCTGCGATTTCAGTGAGAGATAACGATTTTCATTGAACATGTGAAAGTGAAGGTTGAAGCGGCGAATCATTTCAACAAACCACTGGTTGACCAGTGCTGGCGGTACAACAACCAATACACGGCTGCAGCGCCCTGTGAGCAATTGCTGGTGAATGATCATGCCGGCCTCGATGGTTTTGCCAAGACCTACTTCATCGGCAAGCAGAACACGGGGGGCATAGCGACTGGCGACCTGGTTGGCAATATACAACTGATGTGGAATCAGGTCGGTACGAACACCGGACAAACCCTTTACCGGTGAGAGTTGGTTGACTTCCCTGGCCAGCGCTGCCTGATAGCGCAATTCGAACCAGCGCGGGTTGTCGAACTGTTTTGAGAACAGACGGTCTTCGGCATCGTGTAATTCAATATGGTGACCGAGCTGTGTTTCCGGTATCACGAAGTGTTCATCCGGGGCGTCGGCATGTGCTGTTTTGTAGTAGAGAATGCCGTCGATTTCCTCACTATCCAACACAAAAAGCCGTATGCCTTCTACCGTTTCAAGCGCGTCGCCGGGTCGAAAGTTGATGCGCGACAGAGGTGCGCCTTCTTTGGCGTAGGTACGCTCTTCTTCAACAGCCGGAAAAAAAAGGGTTACAAGGCGGTAGTCAGTGGACTGGATGATGCCGAGCCCAAGCTCGGTTTCTGTTTCACTCAGCCAGCGTTGACCAATAGCAAATTCAGTCATGGATAGCGGTTTTCAGCAAGGGCGACAAAAGAGGGCGCATTATGCGGAAAGGTGATGCTATAGGCAAGGGTGGAGGCCTAAAGACATTGTACAGGGGTGTTTTTGCACTTTATTGCAAGGATATTTTTTTTCAGACTATTCTGCATGTATTTATTGTGCCGATAGCGAGACATCCAAAGTCTTGGATAAAAGATTTCCTTATCGCAACGCGGAAACAGAAGAGACATCCCTCGCTTTGGGGTACTACTGGTAAATCAGTTCAGTGCCTCGTCTTTCCAGAATTTGGTGCCTTTGATGGTTGCCTGCAGCGCAAGCCCGCTTTCGGTGAGTTGATATACTGTTACGCCGTTAATGACGGCTTCGCCACCAATGCCGGCGCCTTTGTCACCGGCCTTTGCCGCGGCATCGGCCTGACCGCCGAAGGACCAGCCATTATTGATGAAGTTGTTTAAGGCGGCTTCGCTGTGAAAAACCATAACGATGCGGAAATCTTTTACGCCGGCACCCAGGCCAAGACCAACTTCACCCATTTTCATATAGGTATGTTCTCCAGTGCGCATGTTTTTGGCCAGGCCATAACCGCCACCAAAACTGGCGAAAATCAGGTTGACATTGGCATTGCTGAATACCGCATAACCGGAAGCGTTATTAACCACAGAGCGGGCTGAGGGTTTTTTCTGGAAGAGTTCGGTTAACACATCATTTTTCATGGCCATGATAAATTGGCGTTTTTCATCATTGGTGTTTCCCTGATTGGTTGTACAGCCGGATACAAGCAAGGTCAAAAGAAAAATGGCTGAGAGCGGGAGGGTTTTGAGAGGTGATTGCATGGTCTTGCCCCGAGATGAAAAGTGGGAGAAATTTTGTCAATTAACCTTAGTCTATAGTGTCTTTTTTTTAAAGGCAAAATCAGCAAGCCGGTTAACGGGAGTGCGATTTTGCGGGTGAAAAATTTAACCTTTAGCTACATTGCCCTGTTCGCCTCGGCTTTAATCTTATTTTGAAGCTGTCGGGCAAGCTCAGGCTTGGGTCAAACAGGTATTTGAATTTTTTGCCGGGTTCTACAGCATTAAAGTGGAAGTGATGTAGCAGATAGGCCACGCTGGTTAACAGCAGACTCTCTGCCATGGCGGCGCCCAGACAAATATGGGGGCCGCGCCCATAGGGTGAAAAAGCATAGCGGGTTTTCTGTTCCGAGCGAGGTGGTAGAAAGCGGTCAATATCAAAGCGTTCGGGTTGTGAAAAATAGCGTTCATCGAAATGCGGTTGAGCAGTAAAAAACAGGATCTGGCTGCCCTTTTTGACGGTGCAACCCTTGTATTCAAAATCGCAGCGGGCATGACGCATATTGGCGAAGGCAACGGGGTATCTGCGCAGTGTTTCCTGAATGATGCCAAACAGTGCCGGCACTTTACGCAAGGTATCCGGTGAGGAGATCAGGCCATCGTTATGCCTGAATTCGTCGTCTATTTCTTTTTGCAGGCGTTGATAAAGGGCGGGGTTTTCGGTGATCTCCCTGATTAAAAACAGAAGGGTGTTGGCAACCGTATCAAGCCCGGCAATAAAGGGTGTAAGGAAAGTGGCGATGAGCTCGGCCTCATTCCGCTCTTTATCTTCGGTGACGCGCCTGAGTGCCCAGTGATAAAAGGTATCGCTTTCAGTTTTGTTATTACGGGTTTGTTCAATCAGTTGTCTGGCAAACGCATTGACCTGTTTTTCGTTATTGCGAAACCAGGGTAAATGAAGAATAAAGCGGGGGTATTTTCGTGCCAGCAAGGTGTTAAACAGCACACGCTGGTAGTCGATGATGGCATCTCCCAGTTTGGGCGATAATTTGATGACCTTGCCGGTAAACAGAAATGACAGCTCGCGGGTGACCAGTGTGCGGGAAAAGCGTCGTGCCGAAATTGGCTGGTCGTTCGCAAGTGTATGGGTATAGTCTTCAATGGCCTTGATCAGGCCTTGTTGTTCATTATGGGCAACTTCCCTTGATACATAGTGTTTCCATTGACGGCGCTCATCGATGTGAGGCTGTCCGTCGAGTGCAATCAGTGCGTTGGGGTTATGCCAGTAGGCGACAAGGTCTTTCCAGAATTCACCGGAATACACGCAATCCTTGCCTTCTTCACTGAGAAAGCGATTGACATCGGTGCCTGCCATGACGACAAATTCTTCTGTGAGCGCCCGGAAGCGGAATATTGGGCCATTGTTCCGGCATAATTCAAGCAGCCCTTGCAGCGGGTTGAACATCAGATCCAGCATGTTGCCGAGTAAGGGTAATCCTTTCGATAAAGGTGCTTCCGGCATATGACCGCCTCTTTGTTTGTGTTTGTTGTTTGGTGCAAGACAGGCAGCCGGGTAGTCGTTTTCTCTCCGAAGGTGATGCCTGTTGTGCAATGGGTATCGGCGTTACTGTGTAGTTTTACGGGTAACGCTTTTCCCTATATTGCCTATAATCCTGTTCGCTATCAAATTGACTGGAGTTACACATGGGTATGCCCGATTACCCTTTGAACCCTGCTTATGGCACGGGTGTTTATCGTCGACGCATTCGTCTTAAACAAGGTGAGGGATATGTTCACGGCGCACTTGAAGATACCAATCATGGTTTCGAGGTTCGGGTATTTCACGAAGCGGGGGTAGTCACAGCAATTGAGCCACAGGCGCATCGTGTACCTTACACCAGTTGCCCCGGTGCGCTGGAAAGAATCAAAGCCTTTGTGGGTGTGGATATTCACAGTTCACTCAAGGAACTTAATCGCTATCAACCACCATCATCGAATTGCACCCACTTGCTCGATCTTACCGTGATGACCATTCGTCAGGCTGCAACAGATGAAGCCGTGAGGCAGTGGGATATTGCAATAACAGACCAGACGGATGAAGCCGATTCGATTGCAACAGTGACTTGTAATGGTGAAGAGGTGTTTCGCTGGCAGGCGCGCGACCTCCAGCTCACCGCGCCGGATGATTTGGCGGGAAAGCCCTTTTATCTCGGGTTTGGCAAATGGGCGAGCAAGCATTTTCCCGAAGAGAAACTTGAAGCCGCTTTTATTTTGCAGAAGGGCTACTTTGTATCCATAGCGCGTCGCTTTGATATGAACAAACTTGCCGGGGAGCCCGCTCTGGCACAAAAAGACGGCATGTACGGTGCCTGTTACACCTATACCAGCCCGGCTATTGAGCACGGGGTTCGCACCGAAAACACGATGCTTGATTTCACAGATTGCGAAGAACAGCTGTTGCAATTTCGTTAATCGTCATCAGGTGGCCCGCACCACCTGTTCCTCCCTGTTTTATCGACTGTTTGCCGGACGGGTTTTGAGGGGTGAAATCATTCCGGTATTGCCTGCACCTGTATAGTGTTGAACACGCATTGCATCCAGGGTTGTTGAATCAACATTGCCAAGAGATCCATCGCGAATAAATAATTTGTTGTTAAAAACAAAAGGGGCAATTGAGACATTGCCATCAACCCATAAATCAGTATCACCGGTAACACCCGTGCTGACTTCCTGTACCCCGTTAACTTCAAGATAACCATCAATTTGCACATCGTCTGAGACGACGCTTAAACCATTAATATTGCAGGCTGCAGTTGCTGCGATGAGAAATGTACTCAATTTTTTCATATGAACGCCTATTGTGGTTGGTAAATCTTTAAAAACCTTTTAATGATGTGGCGTGTAACAGTCATGATTTTTGGCACCGGTTTCGACTTTTGCGAATGAGCGAATAAATGCATAAACCTTGTTGCGCTTAACGAGGGTAAGAGCGGTTGCCGAAATTTGCCTGAGCAGGATATTGGGCTGCGCTTTGCAGGAATACTATCCATATGGATAGTATTTTTTCTGTGTTAACTCGGCTATAAAGTTTACTGGTCTTTGTGGCGTAGATGTTCCGCAGAGTCGCAATATGAGGGGTGGTGTGTTTTGTGATTTTGCTCGTTTCTGAAGTTTTCTTTCATCTAGAGGATAGTCTATGAGAAAAGAGTTTTTGCTGAATTACTTCTGTT